>NZ_CADEAU010000168.1 GCF_902825405.1 Micromonospora maritima
CCCGCACGCGCACACCGCGGTGCTGCGCCGGGTGAGCGACGACACGGCGGTACTGAGCCAGCCGACGCAGGTGGTGGCCGCGGTCCGGCCCGCCGAGCGTCCCCCGTGGGCCCGGCTGCCCGACAGCGGTGGGCAGCGCCCGCACCGGCGCCGGGCCGACGAGCCGGAAGGGTTGGGCGCACGGCTGGCCGCCCTGCGTACCCGGGTCATGGGCTCGCCGCGCGGTCGCCTCGCCGTCGCCGCGGCGGTCGTGGTGGTCGGCCTCGTGGCGGCGATCGGCGGCTGGTGGTTCGGGGTCGGCCGGTACACGGTCGCGCCGCAGATGGTGAGCCTGACCAAGGCCGAGGCGGAGGCGCAGGCCCAGCGCGGTGGTTTCACGCTGCGCTACGCCGACCCCCGCTACGACGAGAAGGTGCCGAAGGACACCGTGCTCGGGCAGACGCCGGCGTCCGCCGCCCGGATCGTCAAGGGCGGCACGATCACGCTGACGCTGTCGCTCGGCCCGGAGCGGCTGCCGGTGCCGGACGTGGTGGGCAAGGACTTCGAGCTGGCCCAGGCCGAGCTGACCGGCGCCAAGCTGGTGCCGGCCAAGGGCTCGTCCCGCTACGACGACGCGCTGCCGGCCGGCGTGGTGCTGGCCACCGACCCGAAGGTCGGCACCGTGGTCAAGCCCGGGTCGAAGGTGACGCTGATCCTCAGCAAGGGTCGCGCCCCGGTGAGCGTGCCGAACCTGGTCGGCAAGAACGTCAACGAGGCGCGGACGATCCTCGCGCAGCTCGGGCTCACCCCGGAGGAGAACTACAAGGACTCCGACAAGCCGAAGGACGAGATCCTCGGCCAGAGCCCGGCCGACGGCACCGGCGTGGAGAAGGGCGCCAAGGTCAAGCTGGAGATCAGCAAGGGCCCGGCGCAGGTGGCTGTCCCGCGGGTGATCGACATGCCCTGCCAGCAGGCCAAGCAGACGCTGGAGAGCCAGGGCTTCCCGGTCAACGTCCAGCTCAACCCGAACGGCGTGGCGCGGCTGCAGAACCCGGCCGAGAACACGCCGGTGCCGCCGGGCACGACGGTCACGGTGACCTGCCTGTGAGCGCGAGGAGCGAGCCGGTCCTGCGAGCCCCGCAGTCGCGAACGAAGACCGGCCCGGTGAGCGCGAGGAGCGAGCCGGTCCTGCGAGCCCCGCAGTCGCGAACGAAGAACGGCCCGGTGAGCGCGAGGAGCGAGCGTCGGCGGGTGGGGTCGCACACGCCCACCTCCGGCGGGCTGGCCCGGGCGGCGCTGCCGTACGCCGAGGCGGCCGCCTCCGAGGTGGTGCAGGTCTACGTGTCCAACTCGCGCGGCTGGGCGCTGCCGGCGGGCGACCCGGCGCAGGACGCGCTGTTCCGCGACGGCTGCGGCGAGCGCGGGCTGCCCGTGTTCGTCCACGCCTCGCTGCTGGTCAACCTCGGCTCCCCCACCCCGGCCACGGTCGCCCGGTCGGCGGAGACGCTGGCCCACGCGCTGCGCCGGGGCCGCGCGATCGGCGCCGAGGGCGTGGTGTTCCACGCCGGCAGCGCGGTCGACGCCGGGCACGCGGAGGCGGCCCTGCGGCAGGTCCGGGAGTCGCTGCTCCCGCTGCTGGACGAGACGGCGGCGGTCGGCGGGCCGATGCTGCTGGTCGAGCCGAGCGCCGGGGGCGGCCGGTCGCTGGCCTCGCGGGTCGAGCATCTCGGTCCCTACCTCGACGCGGTCGACCGGCACCCCATGCTGGGCGTCTGCTTCGACACCTGCCACGCGTGGGCGGCCGGGCACGACCTGGCCGCCGAGGGTGGCATGACCGCCACGCTGGACACGCTCGTCGCCACCGTCGGCGCGGACCGGCTGCGGCTGGTGCACGCCAACGACTCGAAGGACCTCTGCGGCTCCACCCGGGACCGGCACGAGAACATCGGCAAGGGCAGCATCGGCGAGCCGGCGTTCGCCGAGCTGATGCGCCACCCCGCGACCGCGGGCGTACCGGTGCTGGTGGAGACCCCGACGGAGAAGCACGTCGGCCACGCCGCCGACATCGCCACCCTCAGGCGCCTCCACCCCTGATCGGCCCGGGCGGGGCCGGCCAGGGGTGGAGCAACGGGTGGCGGACCGTCAGGCGCGGAGGATGGTGGCGAGGGTGTCGGCGGCGCGGTCCACCTGCGCGTCGGTGACGTCCAGGTGGGTGACCAGCCGGGCCGTACGCGGACCGAGCACCGAGATCAGCAGGCCCTCCGCTCGCGCGGCCGCCGCCAGGGCGGGCGCGTCGAGCGGATGCTTGGTCAGGTCGAGCGGCACGATGTTGGTGCGCACCGCGGTCGCGAGCACGCCGTGCGGTGCGACCGCCTCGGCCAGCCGGGCGGCCTTGGCGTGGTCCTCGGCGAGCCGCTCGACGTGGTGCGCCAACGCGTAGCGTCCGGCGGCGGCGAGGATGCCGACCTGCCGCATGCCCCCGCCCATCCGCTTGCGCAGGAACCGGGCCCGGGCGATCTTCTCCGCGCTGCCCACGACCAGCGAGCCGACCGGCGCGCCGAGGCCCTTGGACAGGCACACCGAGAGGGTGTCGAACAGCCCGCCGTACTCCGCCAGCGGCACCCCGTCGGCGACGTGCGCGTGCCAGATCCGGGCGCCGTCGCAGTGCAGGGCGAGCCCGTGCCCGTCGGCGACCTCGCGCAGCCGGCGCAGCGTCGACAGCGGGATCACCCCGCCACCACCCCGGTTGTGCGTCTGCTCCACCGCGATCGCCCGGGTGGGCACCGCGAAGTAGCCGTCCGGCCGGATCATCGCGGCGACCACGTCCGGGTCGATCTCCGCGCCCACCGCCGGCCAGGTCCGCGACGAGATTCCGGCGTACGCGGCCGCGGCCCCGATCTCGTACGTGACCACGTGCGCGTCGGCGTCGCAGAGCAGCTCGTCGCCGGGCGGGACGTGGAGCTGGAGGGCGATCTGGTTGGCCATCGAACCGGACGGGGCGAACAGCGCCGCCTCGTGCCCGAACCGGGCGGCCACCTCGGCCTCGAGGGCGGCGACGGTGGGGTCCTCCCCGTAGACGTCGTCACCCACCTCGGCGGTGGCCATCGCCTCCCGCATCCCCGGCGTCGGCCGGGTCACGGTGTCCGACCGAAGATCGATCACGTCCACACCCCTCGCAAGCTCACTCCTCGCGTCAGCCACGGAGCATCTCCGCCACCAGGAAGGCCAGCTCCAGCGACTGCTGGGTGTTGAGTCGCGGGTCGCAGGCGGTCTCGTACCGGTCGGGCAGGTCGAGGTCCTCGATGCCCTGGGCGCCGCCGAGGCACTCGGTGACGTCCTCGCCGGTCAGCTCGACGTGCAGGCCGCCCGGGTGGGTGTCCAGGCCGCGGTGCACCTCGAAGTAGCCGAGCACCTCGTCGACGATCCGGTCGAAGTGCCGGGTCTTGTAGCCGTTGGAGGACTCGTGGGTGTTGCCGTGCATCGGGTCGCACTGCCAGACGACCTTGGCCCCGGCGGCGGTCACCTTGGCGACGATCGGGGGCAGCGCGTCGCGCACCCGGTGGTTGCCCATCCGGCTGATCAGCGTGAGCCGGCCGGGAATGTTGTCCGGGTTGAGCTTCTCGCAGAGCTCGATCGCCTCGTCGGGTGACGTGGTCGGGCCGAGCTTGACCCCGATCGGGTTGGCGATCCGGGAGATGAAGTCGATGTGCGCGCCGTCGATCTGCCGGGTCCGTTCGCCGATCCAGAGGAAGTGCCCGGACAGGCCGTACGCCTTGCGGTTGGAGATCCGGGTCAGCGCCCGGTCGTACTCCAGCGCCAGGGCCTCGTGGGAGCAGTAGAGCGTGACGGTGCGCAGCGCCTCGTCGTCGGTCATCCCGCAGGCGCGGATGAAGGCGAGCGCCCGATCGATCTCCCGGGCGATGGCCTCGTAGCGCTCGCCGGCCGGCGACTGCCGCACGAAGTCCTTGTTCCAGTCGTGCACCGCGTGCAGGTCGGCGAGCCCGCCGGCCAGGTAGGCCCGGAGCATGTTCATGGCGGCGGCCGAGTTGGCGTACGCCCGGATCATGCGCTGCGGGTCGGCGACCCGCGCCTCCGGGGTGGCCTCCAACGAGTTGATCATGTCACCGCGGTAGGCCGGCAGCCCGCGGGCGTCGGTCGGCAGCGACCGGGGCTTGGTGTACTGGCCGGCGACCCGGGCCACCTTGACCACCGGCAGCGACGCGCCGTAGGTGAGCACGATCGCCATCTGCAGCAGGGTGCGGGCGTTGGCCAGCAGGTGGCTCTCGGTGTTGTCGGCGAAGGTCTCCGCGCAGTCGCCGCCCTGGAGCAGGAACGCCTTGCCCTCGCAGACCAGGGCCAGCCGCTGCCGCAGCTGGTCGACCTCGTAGGGCGCGACCACCGACGGCACGGTGTCCAGCACCGTGCAGACCTCGGCGACCTGGTCCTGGTCGGCCCAGGGCGGGGTCTGCGCGCGCGGCAGCTCCCGCCATCGGTCCAGGCCGAGGGCAGCGTCCTCGGCGGAGTCGGCGGTCGGGCGGCTGGTCTGCAGACCAGGGCTGCCCACGGCGGGGTGACTCAGCTGATGCCACTCATGGCGCATGAAGGAAAGCGTACGGCGACCGTCGAGGCCGCCCGCCGCCGAGGGGGACGGTTCCGGTGGTTGGGAGATCAGCGCCACACCGGCGCCCGGGTCAGGGCGAGACGGTCGGCTGGGCGGTCCGGCCGCCCGGCGTCTCGCCGGAGATGCACCAGTCGGCGCCGGTGCGGGTGACCGTGAACAGCAGCGCGCGGGTGGCGGTGCGGGATCCGGCGGCCACCGTGACCGTGGCGCTGACCTCCTGGCCGTGCGGCCCGGACCGGACGTCGGTGATGGTGGCCTGCGGCACCGTGAAGTGGTCGGCGAAGTCGCCGTTCGGGCCGGTCGCGCCCGCGTCGAACGCAGCCTGCATCGGCGCGCAGAGCTGGCTGCGGCCGGCGGCGGCGTCGCGGGCGGCCAGCGCGTCCAGGTACGCCTGCACCCGCTCCCGGCTCTTGGCCGCCGCCTCCTGGGCCGGCGCCTGCCCGGTCGCCGGAGCCGATCCCTCCGGTGCCTCGTCGTCGCCGCAGGCCGCCAGGGCGACCGGCAGGAGCGCGAGCAGGACGGCGGCGGTCGCCGCCCGCCGGTGCTGCTGACCCATCGGTTCCTCCCATCGGGGCATGGTGGCTGCCCGGCCACCGAGTCTGACACACCGACCGGCGCCCCGGCCGACGCCGTCCCGCGCCCCCGTCCCGATCGTCCGGCCGGGCACGCACCTCGATCCGCGGCAGCGGCCGGGGGTCGCTAGTCTCGGGTCGCGGGACGGTACCGGACCGCGCCATCCCCCGGAGGTGACGGATCATCCTCGCCGTGACATCCGTCGACACCGCGTGGCTGCCGCCGACCGAACGGTTCGACTTCTGGCAGGATCTCGTCGCCCGGCAGTCGTCGACCGCCACCATCCGTAGCGCGCACGCGGACGACTTCACCGCCTCCGCCCGGGTGATCGACCTCGGCGCGGTCCGCCTCGGCATCTGGCGTTACCCGTCGCTGGAGTTCACCCGCCCGGCCCACCTGATCGACAGCGGCGACCCGGAGCTGTACCAGCTCGCCCTACCGTTGTCCGGGCGCGGGGTGATGACCCAGCAGCGCCACGAGACGCCGCTGGACCCGTCCGCGTTCGCCCTGGTCGACACCGTCCGGCCGCACGGCTCCCGGCTACGGCCGGACGACGCGGCGCCGGGGGCGGTGGAGACGGTGACCGCCCTGGTGCCGCACCGGGCGTTGCCGTTGGCCCCGCACCGGCTGAGGCGGTTGTGCGCCGCCGGCATCCCCGCCGACACCGGGATGGGCGCGCTGCTCGCGGCGTTCCTGCGGCGGATCGTGGCACACCCGGAGCAGTACGCGGCGGCCGACGCCCCGCACCTGGACCGGATCGTCCTGGACCTGATCGCCGGCATGCTGGCGGGCCGGTTGGACATCGAGCGGGACCTGCCGGTCGACGCCCGGATCACCGGCCTCCGGACCCGGGTCACGGCGTTCGTCCGGCGGCACCTGGCCGACCCGGACCTCTCCCCGGCCGCCGTCGCGGCGGCGCACCACCTGTCGGTGCGGGCCCTGCACCGGCTCTTCGAGGGCACCGGTACGACCGTCGGCGGGCTGATCCGGACCGGGCGGCTGGAGCGGGCGGCCCGGGACCTGGCCGACGGGCGGCTGCGCGGGCTGAGTGTCGCGCAGGTCGGCGCCCGGTGCGGTTTCGCGCACCCGGCGCACTTCAGCCGCGCGTTCCGGGCCGCCTACGGGGTGTCCCCCCGGGAGCACCGGGAGCGGGCGGCCCGGGGTTGACCACGCGGGCGGGGAGGGGCCGGTGCGGCCCCTCCCCGCCGGGTGGGTGGTGCGTCGGCCCTCGGCTCAGCCGAGGCCGCCCTTGATGGCGCTGATCAACTCACCGTTGCTCGTGTCTCCGGAGAGTTCCCAGAAGAACGCGCCACCGAGGCCCTGGGTGTTGGCGTAGCTCATCTTCCCGCCGATGGTGGCCGGGGTGTCGTAGCTCCACCAGTTGCTGCCGCACTTGGCGTACGCCGTGCCGCCGACCGTGGCCGTGGCCGGGCAGGTGTTCTTGAGGACCTTGTAGTCCTCGATGCCCGTCTCGTAGGTGCCGGGCGCCCCGCCGGTGGCGGTGCCGCCGGGCGCGGTCTGGGTCACGCCGGTCCAGCCCCGGCCGTAGAAGCCGATGCCGAGCAGCAGCTTGTTGGCCGGCACGCCCTTGGACTTGAGCTTCTGGATCGCCGCGTCCGACCAGAAGCCCTGCTGCGGGATCCCGCTGTACGAGTAGAGCGGGGAGTGCGGGGCGGTCGGCCCCTGGGCGGCGAACGCCCCGAAGTAGTCGTACGTCATCGGCATCAGCCAGTTGAGGTTCGTCGCGGCGCCGGCGTAGTCGGTGGCGTCGATCTTGCCGCCGTTGCTGCCGTCGGCGGTGATCGCCGCGGTGACCAGGAAGCTGGAGCCGAACTTGCTGCGCAGCGCGGAGACCACGTTCTTGAACGCGTTCGGGCCGCTGCCGTCGCACTGGAGGCCGCAGGCGTTCGGGTACTCCCAGTCGATGTCGATGCCGTCGAAGACGTCCGCCCAGCGCGGGTCCTTGACCAGCGCGTAGCAGGAGTCGGCGAACGCGGCCGGGTTCTGCGCGGCCTGGGTGAAGCCGGCCGACCAGGTCCAGCCGCCGAAGGACCAGAGGACCTTCAGGTTCGGGTACATCTTCTTCAGCTTGCGCAGCTGGTTGAAGCTGCCGCGCAGCGGCTGGTCCCAGGTGTCGGCGACGCCGTCGACGCTGTCCGCCGCGGTGTACGCCTTGTCGTAGTCGGCGTAGCTGTCACCGATGGTGCACCGTCCGCCGGTGGTGTTGCCGAAGGCGTACAGGATGTGGGTGAGCTTCGCGGCCGAGCCGCTGGTGTGGATGTTCTTGACGTGGTAGTTGCGGCCGTAGACGCCCCACTCGGCGAAGTAGCCGACCACCTTCTTGCCGCCGGTGGGCGGCGTGGTGGGCGGGGGCGTGGTCGGCGGCGGGGTGGTGGGCGGGGTGGTCGTCGGCGGCGTCGTGGTGGGCGGCGTCGTCGTCGGCGGGGTGGTGGTCGGCGGCGTGCCGCCGCCGGCGCAGGAGCCGCCGTTGACCGTGCAGTTCAGCGGCCCCTGGTAGGCGCCGCTGCCGTTGTAGCCCCAGCTGAAGCTGGCGCCCGGGGCGAGCGTCGCGGCCCAGCTCTTGTTGACCGCGACGTAGTGGTTGCCGCTGCGGGTCACGTCGGCGTCCCAGGAGCTGCTGATCGCGGTCCCGGAGGGCAGGTCGAACTCGATGCGCCAGCCGTTCACACTGGCGCCGGTGCCGTTGGTGACGGTCACCCGCGCCTCGTGGCCGGTCCCCCAGTCCTGCACCTTGGTGAACGTGGCGGTGACGCTGCCGGCGGCCGACGCGGTGGTCATGGGCACCGCGGCGACCGCGAGCGCGACCACGGCGCCGGCCCACAGGGCCCGGCGGAGCGATCTCTTCATACGGCGTCTCCCCAATAGTTAGGAAACTTTCCAAATTGATTGCTGAGACGCTACTCACGCCGTCATCAGTTCGTCAAGATGTAGATGCGTCTATTTCACGGGTGGCGCGGGACGATCGGCGCGACGGGCCGTAGCCTCGTCGCATGACCGTTTTCGACGTGCAGATCGACGCCCTCAGCGGCGGCCCGGCCGACCTCGACCGCTACCGCGGCCGCGCCCTGCTGGTGGTCAACGTGGCCTCCCGCTGCGGCCTCACCCCGCAGTACGCCGGCCTCCAGGCGCTCGCCGACGCGTACGCCGGGCGCGGGCTGACCGTGCTCGGGGTGCCGTGCAACCAGTTCGCCGGCCAGGAACCGGGCAGCGCCGCGGAGATCGAGGAGTTCTGCCAGGTGAACTACGGCGTGACGTTCCCGCTGACGGAGAAGGTCGACGTCAACGGGCCGGACCGGCACCCGCTCTACGCCGCGCTGGTGTCCACCCCGGACGCCGAGGGGCACACCGGCGACGTGCGCTGGAACTTCGAGAAGTTCCTCGTCGCGCCGGACGGCACGGTGGCCGCCCGGTTCGGCCCGCAGGTCACCCCCGAGGATCCCGACCTGCGCGCCGCGATCGAGAAGGTCCTGCCGGCCTGAGTCGCACGGCGCAGCGGCACGCCTCCCGCCGGAGGCGTGCCGCGCGCGGTCCGACGAGCGGGTCAGCCGGCGGCGGACCGGAACACCGGGTAGTAGCCGCCGGACTGGCCGGCGGCCGTCGGGTGGTAGGAGACGGTCAGGTTCAGCACGTTCAACGCGTGCAGCCACTTCGTGCCGTAGCTGCACAGCTGGTGCCCGACGAAGATGGACCGGACGTCGGCGAACGTGAAGCCGGCCGAGGTGGCGGCCGACCGGGTGATGTCGTCGAGCAGGTTGATGCCCTCGTTGATCTTCGCGCGCGAGGTGGCGCTGAGCCCGACGCAGGCCGTGCCGAGCTGATAGAAGACCGGGTAGCCGACCACCACGACCCGGGCCGAGGGCGCCCGGTTCCGGATGCCGTTGTAGACGGTGGCGAGCCGCCCGGGCATCTGCGTGCGGGCGATGTTCATGGCCGACTCCACGGCCGCCACGCACTGGGTCTCGCCCTGGAGCACGCAGGTGCTCATGATCGAGGCGAAGCCGACGTCGTTGCCGCCGATGGTGACGCTGACCAGCGTGGTGGTTGAGGAGAGCGCGGAGAGCTGGCTGTTGACGACGTCCGCGGTGGTGGCGCCGGAGCAGGCGACCGAGCGGTACGAGGCCGGCCGGATGTTGGCGTTGTAGAGCGCCGGGTAGGCGTTCGTGCTGCGCAGGCAGTTACCGCTCTCGGAGGTGTAGCTGTCGGCGCCGACGCCGGAGGCGTACGAGTCGCCGAGCGCGACGTACCGGTCGGACGGGGAGGCCTGGGCGGGCGCGGCGGCCAGGGTCAGCGCGACCCCGATCGACGTGGCCAGGGACAGGGCGAGGGTGGCAAGACGGGATCTCCGCACGTCGCACTCCTGGGGGTGGGAAGTGGTGGTGAGAGATAGATATCAATGAGATCACCATGCATGGAAGATCACCGATTCGCAGTCTCAGTAGATAGAGACTTGTCCATACAAATCGTTGCCAGCAAGTCGGCTGTCGATGAAGGTTTCCGCCGGGGAATGCGACGGCGCCCCACCGGGGTTGGCACCGGACATGACGACTGTGGGACTGATCGGCAGCGGCAACATCGGCGGCACGGTGGCCCGGCTCGCGGTGGACACCGGCCACGACGTGGTGCTCAGCAACTCGCGCGGCCCGGAGACGCTGCGGGACCTGGTGACCGAGCTGGGTTCCCGGGCCCGCGCGGCCACCCCGACCGAGGCGGCGACCGCCGGCGACCTGGTGGTCGTCACGATCCCGCTGCGGGCCTACCGCGAGGTGCCGGCCGCACCGCTCGCCGGCAAGATCGTGATCGACACGAACAACTACTACCCCGAGCGCGACGGCAGCTTCCCGGAGCTGGACGACGAGTCGACCACCACCAGTGAACTGCTCCAGCGGCACCTGCCGCGCTCGCGTGTGGTCAAGGCCCTCAACAACATCTACTTCGCGCACCTGCGGGTGCTGGGCCGCCCGGCCGGCGCGAGCGACCGCACCGCCCTGCCGATCGCCGGCGACGACGACGGGGCCAAGGCCGCCGTGACGGCGTTCCTCGACTCACTGGGCTACGACGCGGTCGACGTGGGGCCGCTCGCCGAGGGCTGGCGGTTCCAGCGCGACACCAGCGCGTATGCGGGCATCTACGCCGCGGACGGCGACTGGGAGCGCCCGGGGCCGGTCGACGGGCAGCGGCTGCGCGCCGCCCTC
>NZ_CADEAU010000169.1 GCF_902825405.1 Micromonospora maritima
GGGCGCGGCGGCACGCAGCAGCGCGGCGGCCGAGGCGGCGGCCCGCCGCAGCGTGGCCACCGCCTCGTCCTGCCCGACCAGGTCGCCGAAGACGTCGGTCATCGGCGGGTCTGCTCCATCGTCACCAGCTCCGCGTCGGATAACTCGGGCTGGACCGAGGTGTCCGGGCCCTGCGCCGGGCGCGGGTGCACGATCGCGGCCGGATCGACGAGGAACTCGTCCACCCGGCGGGCGACCACGTCGGCGATCTCGTCGACCGGGCGGGACGCGTCCAGCACCAGGTAGCGCTTCGGGTCACCGGCGGCCAGGTCGAGGAAGGCGTAGCGGACGCGTTCGTGGAACGCCAGCGACTCGGCCTCCAGCCGGTCGGCGCCCTCGTTGCGGGCCTCCACCCGACCCAGCCCGGTGCGCGGGTCGACGTCGAGCAGGACCACCAGGTCGGGCTTGAGGCCGCCGGTGGCCCAGGAGGAGAGCCAGGACACCTCGTCGACCGGCAGCGTCCGGCCGGCGCCCTGGTAGGCCAGGGACGAGTCGACGTAGCGGTCGCTGACCACCACCGCGCCGCGGACCAGCGCCGGGCGGACCACGGTGGCCACGTGGTGGGCGCGGTCGGCCGCGTAGAGCAGCGCCTCGGCACGCGGCGACGGCGTGTCGTCGTGGGTGGTGCCCAGCACCAGCGAACGGATCCGTTCGCCGACCCCGGTGGCACCCGGTTCGCGGGTGACCACCACGTCCCGGCCCTGGCCGCGCAGCCGCTCGGCGAGCGCCGCGAGCTGGGTCGACTTGCCGGCGCCCTCGCCACCCTCGAAGACCACGAACAGGCCGCTGGAGACGAACGGCTCGGCCGGCATCAGCGGCCGCCCCCGGATCGAGCCCCAGAGGTCGGCGAGGACCGGTACGCCCTTCTTGTCGTCCATCTGCCCGAACGCGCTGATGCCGGCGAAGATGCCGGCCGCGCCGGCGGCGAGCAGCAGCAGCCGGGTCGAGGAGATGGAGATGCCCAGGTCGGCGATGGTGAGCTGGCGGGAGCCGCCGACGCCGACCAGGAGGCTGCTCAGCGCGATGGCCAGGATCAGCACCAGCCGGGTGCCGATCTGCACCACCGCGAAGACCCGCCCGCGCACCTCGTCGGCGACCTCGCCGCCGAGCAGCGTGGTGCCGGCCAGGAACGCCATGCCGGCGCCGGCGCCGACCAGGATCGCGCCGACGATGGCCATGGACAGGTGGATGGCGAACGCGAGCACCAGCACCGAGGCGCTGGCGAGCACGATGCTCATGCCGAACCAACGGCGGCGGGACATGTCCCGCACGATCATCGGGCCGAGCCCGATGCCGAGCGCCAGGCCGACGAAGATCGCGCCGAAGAGCAGCGAGAACGCGGCGTCACCGGCACCGAGCGAGTTGGCGAAGAACTTGCCCGTGCCGACCACGATGCCGCCGCCGGCGAACGCGCCGAAGATGCCGAGCACCAGGCCCCGCACCAGCGGCGTCTGGCCGATGAACTTCCAGCCGTCGGCGAACTGGCGGAACATGCTCTGCTCGGCGCGCTCCGCCTCGCCGCGCTGGGCCTCGCTGATCTCCTTGATCCCGAACGCGACCACGAGCGCGGTGGCCAGCCGGGAGAAGGCGTTGAACCAGAGCGCGAGCTGGGCCGGCTCGGCCCAGCTCGGCAGGTCACCGCCGACCGCGCCGGGCAGCCCGCGGGTCAGCACGGCCAGCGCGATCGCCGCGGCGACCGGGGTCAGGCCGTAGGTGGTGATCAGCGTGAGCTGGTTGGCCGCTTCCAGCCGGGTACGCGGGATCAGGTTGGGGACCGCCGCCTCCTTGGCCGGGATCCACAGCAACGTGATCGACTCGATCAGGAAGGTGGCGATCAGCGCCCAGCCGACCACCAGGCCGCCGGCCGCGCCGGTGAGCGCGTAGAGCGGGATCGACGCGAAGAGCACGAAGCGCAGCAGGTCGCAGATGACCATCGTCCACCGCCGGTCGAACCGGTCGGCGAAGACGCCCGCGATCGGGCCGAGCACCAGCGCGGGCAGCAGCCGGATGGCGGTGACGCCACCGAAGGCCGCGCCCTGGGCGGTGCTGCCGGACACCTGCGAGGCGGCGAAGAGCGCGGTGGCGAGCAGGCCGAGCCAGTCGCCGAAGGAGGCCGCGCTGAGCACGATCCACAGCCTGCGGAACGGCCGGATGCGCAGCACCGAGCGGATGGCGGCGAACCCGGAGCGGTCGGCCTGACTGCCGGGCGACGACACGCCGGGCGACTCGCCGTTCTTCTGGCTTTCGATGGCCGTACCTCCACGTGCCGACCCAGATGTGGGCATCCCCGGTGGAACACTCTAGTCGCGCAGAGGGCGCCGCCCCCCGCGACATTCACCTGCTCGCCGAGCCTAGGCCGCCGGGACCACCGCCCGCAGCCCGGACAGACGCGAGGGTATTTCGCATTGTCGTCCAGACAGTTAGCGTGCAGACGTGGCCATCGACCGTGCCGAACTTCGCGATCGTCTCGACCGGGCGACCGCCCACCTCGACCCGCCGTACGCGGTGGTCGATCTCTCCGCGTTCGACGCGAACGCCGAAGCGCTGGTCGGGCGGGCCGACGGCAAGCCGCTGCGGGTGGCGAGCAAGTCCGTGCGGGTCCGGGAGCTGCTCACCCGGGTGCTCGCGCGCCCCGGCTGGCGCGGTGTGATGGCCTTCACCCTGCCCGAGGCGGTCTGGCTCGCCCGCACCGGCGTCAGCGACGACGTGCTGGTGGCGTACCCGACCGCCCACCGGGCGGCCCTCGCCGAACTGGCCGCCGACCCGGCCCTCGCCGACGCGGTGACGTTGATGGTCGACGACGCCGGGCAGCTCGACCTGATCGACCGGGTCTGCCCGCCCGGCCGCCGCCCCGCGTTGCGGATCTGCCTCGACCTCGACGCCTCCTGGCGACCGCTGCGGGGTCGGGTGCACGTCGGCGTGCGCCGCTCCCCGGTGCACAGCGCCGGGGCGGCCGGCACGCTCGCCGCCGCCGTCGCCGGCCGGCCGGGCTTCCGGCTGGTCGGCCTGATGTCGTACGAGGCGCAGATCGCCGGCCTCGGTGACGCCCCGCCCGGGCAGGCGCTGCTCGGGTCGGCGATCCGGGTCGCCCAGCGCGGGTCGTACCGGGAACTGCTGGCCCGTCGCTCGGCCGCGGTCACCGCGGTCCGCGAGCACGCCGACCTGGAGTTCGTCAACGGCGGCGGCACCGGCAGCGTGGCCGCCACCAGCGCCGACCCGGCGGTCACCGAGGTCACCGCCGGCTCCGGCCTGTACGGGCCGACGCTGTTCGACGCGTACCGGGCCTGGCGGCCGACCCCGGCGGCGTTCTTCGCCTGCGCGGTGGTCCGCCGGCCGACCCCGGGGATCGCCACCGTGCTCGGTGGCGGCTGGATCGCCTCCGGCCCGGCGGCGGACAGCCGGCTGCCCCGGCCCTGGTTGCCGGCCGGCCTGACGTTGCTCGGCGCCGAGGGCGCGGGAGAGGTGCAGACCCCACTGGCCGGGGACGCCGCGAGCGACCTGCGGGTCGGCGACCGGGTGTGGTTCCGGCACGCCAAGGCCGGCGAGGTGTGCGAGCACGTCAACGAGGTGCACCTGGTCGAGGGCGACGCGGTGGTCGCGACCGTGCCGACCTACCGGGGTGAGGGGCGGGCCTTCCTGTGACGTGACGACGGCGGGCCCCGGCGCACTCGGGTACCCGCCGCTCGGCGTGCCGCTCAACCCTGGTGGACGACCCCCGTCGGGGCGTCGACCTGCCGGTGCAGGTACTCCCGGATGAGCGCCTTCGCCTCGACCAGCACCCGCTCGTCGCCGTCGGTGCGACGGCGGAACGCCAGCTTGATCAGGGCGTCGGCGGCCTCCACCGCGACCTCCAGGTGGAACCGCAGGTCGGGCACGCCGGCCAGACCGAACCGCTCGGTGAGCACGCGGGCGAGCTGCTCCGCGATGACCCCGTTGTTGTCCCGCTGGTCGTCCAGCAGGTGCAGGTCGACCACGTCGCCGAAGTGCAGGGTACGGAAACCGGGGACGGTGCGGTGCATCGAGATGTACTCGTCGATCGCCGCGTCGACGCCGTCCCACCAGTGGGTCAGGTCGTCCGAGGCGAACCGCTCGTCGAGCCGCTGGAGGTAGGACTCCATGGTGCGCAGCGTCAACGCCTGCACGATCGCCCGCTTGTCCGGAAAGAACTGGTAGACCGACCCGATCGCCACCTCGGCGCGCTCGGCGAGCAGGGTCGTGGTCAGCCCCTCGTACCCCACCTCGTCGACGAGCTCGGCGCAGGCGTCCAGCATCCGCTGGACTCGCGCGACACTTCGACCCTGCACCGGTACCCGACGCAGCGGCCCGGTCGTGGCGGCTGGTGTGGACACTCGGCGCCACCCCCCTTCGACGGTGAACATATCTGCACGTCACGAGACTGTGACTACCGGTACAACGAGCCGGGCTCGATTGCGGTATTTACCAGGCACAACGTTCCTGATATGAATTCAGTTCATATTCATGTCGAGGAGTGGCCGCCATGACCGGTACCCCCGCCGCCTGGTCCAACTGGGCCGGCAACCAGCACAGCACGGCGCTGGTCACCGTGCGCCCGCAGACGGTCGACGACGTCGCCGAGGCGGTCCGCCGGGCCGGCGCCGACGGCCGGACGGTCCGGGCGATCGGCAGCGGTCACTCCTTCACCGCCGCCGCGGTAGCCGACGGGCACCGGCTCGACCTCGCCGACCTGGAGACCGACGTCACCGTCGACGTGGCGCGCCGCCTGGTCACCGTACCGGCCGGGATGACGCTGCACACGCTCAACGAGCTGCTCGCCGGACACGGGCTGGCGATGCCCAACCTCGGCGACATCGACGCCCAGACCATCGCCGGCGCGCTCTCCACCGGCACCCACGGCACCGGTGGCAGGCTCGGCTGCCTCTCCACCTTCGTCACCGCGCTGACGCTGGTCACCGGCACCGGTGAGGTGCTGCGCTGCTCGGCCGACGAGCACCGCGACGTGTTCGACGCCGCGCGGGTCGGACTCGGTGCGGTCGGCGTGCTGGTCGAGGTCACCCTGCGCTGCGTGGACGCCTTCGTGCTGCGCGCGCACGAGCGGCCGGCCCCGCTCGCCGAGGTGCTCGACGACCTCCCGGGCCTGCACGAACGGCACGACCACGCCGAGTTCTACTGGTTCCCCTACACCGACCGGGTGCAGGTCAAGGCCAACGACCGGGTACCCACCGACGACCGGCCGCTGCCCCGCTGGCGCGGCTGGCTGGACGACGAGTTCCTGTCCAACACCGTCTTCGCCGGCGCCTGCCGGCTCGGCCGGGCCGTGCCCGCCCTCGCGCCCCGGATCAGCGCCGTCTCCGCCCGCGCGCTCACCGAACGCACCTACACCGGCCGCTCCGACCGCGTCTTCTGCACCCCGCGCCGGGTCCGCTTCGTCGAGATGGAGTACGGGCTGCCGCGCGAGGCGCTGCCGACCGCGCTGACCGAGCTGCGCCGGATCGTGGACCGGATGCCGTTCAAGGTGCTGTTCCCGGTCGAGGTGCGGTTCACCGCCGCCGACGACATCTGGCTGTCCCACTCCTACGGGCGGGACTCCGCGTACATCGCCGTGCACCAGTACGTCGGGATGCCGTACGAGCCGTACTTCCGCGCGTTCGAGCAGGTGGCGACCGAGTTGGGTGGGCGACCGCACTGGGGCAAGCTGCACTGGCGGGACGCGGAGTCCCTGGCGAGCGCCTACCCGAGGTTCGCCGACTTCCAGTCCGTCCGCGCCCGCCTGGACCCGCAGAACCTCTTCACGAACCCGTACCTGCGCCAGGTCCTGGGCAGCTGACGACCTTGGAAGGAAAGGGCCCACATGGGGGCCGTTTTCTTCCAAGATCTCGGCTGGCGGTCAGCCCGGCCATCCTGCCGTCCGCAGGGCGGCGCGGAGTTGGGCGATCACCTCTTCGGGATGGGCGCGCAGGGCCCAGGCGGGGAACCGGAGGACCCGATCACCCTCGACCCACAGGTCGTTCTGCCGCCGCATGTCCGCCCAGGCGTGCGCCGGATCGAGATGCTGCCCGCCGTCCACCTCGACGTGCACCCGCCAGTGCTCGAAGTACGCGTCGAGGTAGCGCCGCCGGCCGGCGGAGTCCCGACGCACCACCTGCCGGGTCGGCTCGGGCAGCCCCGCGCCGCGGACGAGCGTGAGCAGGTCGAGCTCGCCCAGGGAGTGCGCACCGCCGGCCGCATCGGTGGCGGTGGACAGGATCAGCCGTCGTCGGCGGATCCGGGGCATCCGCTCCACCACCTCGTGCACGTCGTCGCCACCCACCAGCCGTTGCTGGAAGGCAGCCGCGACGATCGCGCGGGCCCCGGTGTCGGTCGGTGCCCACTGCGCGGCGTCGACGATCGACCGGGCCGCCGCCGTCCGGGGCGGCGCCGCGACCGGCACCACGTCGGGATCGGGCAGGTGGGTCGTCCGGTGCGCCAGCACACCGGTCGGCAACGGTGATCGACGGGTCGTGGCGGGCAGGAGCAGGTGGACCACCCGTTCCGGGAAGCCGCGCAGCCCGCCCGCCTGAGCCGCGGTCATGCCGCCCAGGAGCGCGGTGGGACCGGCCGCCAGCACCGCGATCCACCGGAGCTGCGCGGGACCGACCGGGCCGTTGTGCGCGACGAGAACCGCGCGATGCGCCTGTCGCCACCGGCCGGTCGTCACCCGGTGGCGGATCGCCCTACGCGTGAGATGCGCTCGTGCCTGCTGGAGGCTGAGCACGTCCTCCTGCCGGAAGAGCAGCCACGTCAACTCGTCCGCGTCATCCGACGGCAGCGCCCGCCGCATCCCCGCCCAGGAACCCGCCACCCACCCGACACTGCCCGCCCGGTGCCCTCCTCCGCCGCCCCTGTGGACAACCGCAAGATCTTGGAAGAAAAGGGCCCCCATGAGGGCCGTTTCCTTCCAAGATCACTCGTTCGGGGTGGAGGTCGCCTTCTTGGGGGCGGCCTTCTTGGCCGGAGCCTTCTTCGCCGCGGTGGTCTTCTTCGCGGCGGCTGTGGTCTTCTTCGCCGCCGTGGTCTTCTTCGCGGCGGTCGTCTTCTTGGCGGGGGCGGCCTTCTTGGTGGCCTTCTTCTTCGGAGCCGGGCCCTTCGCACGCTTCTCGGCGAGCATCTCCGACGCCTGCTCCAGCGTCAGCTCCTCCGGCGTCTGCCCGCGCCGCAGCGACGCGTTGAACTCGCCGTCGGTCACGTACGGCCCGAAGCGCCCGTCCTTGATCACCAGCGGCTTCTCGGTGAGCGGGTCGGCACCCATCTCCCGCAGCGGCGGCGCGGCGGCGCGACGACCACGCGTCTTCGGAGCGGCGAGCAGGGCCAGCGCCTCGTCGAGAGTGACCGTGAACATCTTGTCCTCGGACTCCAGCGAACGGAACTCCTCGCCCCGCTTCACGTACGGGCCGTAGCGGCCGTTGTTCGCGAAGACCTCGACGCCGTCCGGGGCCACGCCGACCAGCCGGGGCAGGCTGAGCAGCTGCAACGCCTGGTCCAGGGTGAGGCTGTCCGGCGACTGCGAGCGCAGCAGCGACGACTTGCGCTCACCGCTGGCGACGTACGGGCCGAACCGGCCGGACTTGAGCAGGATCGGCTCGCCCGTCGACGGGTCGTCGCCGAGCTTGCGCTCACCGCCGCCGCCGAGGAACAGCTCGTGCACCTTCTCCGGGGTCAGCTCGTCGGGCGCCAGGCCCTCCGGGATCGGCGCGCGGTCGCCCGGCGAGCCGCCCTCCTCGCCCTCACCGGCGGGCGTGACCTGCTCACCGCCCGGCAGTTCGCGCTGGAGGTACGGCCCGTACCGGCCGACCCGGACGACGACCTCGCGGCCCTCGTCGTCGGTGAACAGCGGGATGGAGTTGACGCTGCGCGCGTCGATCTCGCTGAGGTTCTCGGTGACCAGCTTCTTCAGCCCGCCGGCGTGCGCGATGGCCTGGTCGCCGGTGCCGTTGGCGCTGCCGAAGTAGAAGGAGGTGAGGAAGTCGACCGCGGCGTGGTCGCCGCCGGCGATCTCGTCCAGCTCGTTCTCCATGCTGGCGGTGAAGTCGTAGTCGATCAGGCGCGGGTAGTGCCGCTCCATCAGCCCGATCACCGCGAACGCCAGGAACGACGGGATCATGGCCTGACCGCGCTTGACCACGTACCCACGGTCCTGGATGGTCTGCATGATCGACGCGTACGTGGAGGGGCGGCCGATGCCCAGCTCCTCCAGCGCCTTGACCAGCGACGCCTCGGTGTAGCGCGACGGCGGCTGGGTGTGGTGGCCCTGCGCGGCCAACTCGTCGGCGGTCAGCGGCTGGTCCTTGACGAGCGTGGGCAGCCGCCGCTCGGCGTCCTCCGCCTCGGCGTTCTCGTCGTCGCTCGACTCGACGTACGCGCGCAGGAAGCCCGGGTCGGTGATGGTCTTGCCGGTGGCGCCGAAGTCGGCCTCCTCCTGCGCGGAGGAGACGGCCCGGATCCGCACCGAGACGCTGGAGCCGACCGCGTCGGTCATCTGCGAGGCGATGGTGCGCCGCCAGATCAGCTCGTACAGCCGGAACTCCTCGCCGGACAGCTCCTTGGCCACGTCGCCCGGGGTGCGGAAGTTGTCCCCCGCCGGGCGGATCGCCTCGTGCGCCTCCTGGGCGTTCTTCACCTTGCCGGTGTACCGGCGCGGCTCCGGCGGCACGCTGCGCTCGCCGTACAGCTCGACGATCTGCCGGCGGGCCGCCGTGATGGCGGTCTCCGACAGGTTCACCGAGTCGGTACGCATGTAGGTGATGTAGCCGTTCTCGTAGAGGCGCTGCGCGGTGCGCATCGTCTGCTGCGACGAGAACCGCAGCTTGCGGGCCGCCTCCTGTTGGAGCGTGGAGGTGATGAACGGCGCGTACGGGCGGCGGCGGTAGGGCTTCTCCTCGACCCGGGTGACCGTGAACGGCCGGTCCGCGAGGCGGGCGGCCAGCCCTCGGGCCCCGCCCTCGTCGAGGTGCACGACGCCCGCACCGGCCCGGACGCGGCCCGTGGTCGGCTCGAAGTCCTTGCCGGTGGCGATCCGGTCGCCGTTCAGCGCGACGAGCGTGGCGTTGAACGTGCGCGGGCCCTCGCCCGGCTTCGCCACCGCCAGGGTGGCCAGGATGTCCCAGTATTCAGCGGTGCGGAACGCCATCCGCTGGCGCTCCCGCTCGACCACGATCCGGGTCGCCACGGACTGCACCCGGCCCGCCGAGAGCTTCGGCATGACCTTCTTCCACAGCACCGGGGAGACCTCGTAGCCGTAGAGGCGGTCGAGGATGCGCCGCGCCTCCTGGGCGTCGACCAGGTCGCGGTCGATCTCGCGGGGGTTCGCCACCGCGGCCTGGATGGCCGGCTTGGTGATCTCGTGGAAGACCATCCGCTTGACCGGCACCTTGGGCTTGAGCGTCTCCACCAGGTGCCAGGCGATGGCCTCGCCCTCGCGGTCCTCATCCGTGGCCAGGAAGATCTCGTCGACCTCCTTGGCCAGCTTCACCAGCTTGCTGATCTGCTGGCGGCGGTCCGCGGAGACCACGTAGAGCGCGTGGAAGCCGTTGTCGACGTCGACGCCGAGCCGGGCCCACGGCTCGCCCTTGTACTTGGCCGGCACGTCGGCGGCGTTGCGGGGCAGGTCCCGGACGTGGCCGAAGCTGGCCTCCACGACGTACCCCGGGCCGAGGTAGCCCGAGATCGTCTTGGCCTTCGCCGGTGACTCGACGATGACCAGACGGGTGGTTCCAGCGTTGCTCGGCACGTCTCTCCCCGACCTCACTCCTACGCCATGCCCGCTTCGGGCCGTGTTTCGCCCCTCCGGACCACCGGCGGTCCGGATGTCCAACGTAACGCGCCGTCCGCGTCCCGGGTTTCGTGGGCGGCAAACGGGCCGCCTCCCCCGGCGCCCCGGCCGCACCCTGCCGGACGGCGCCACCGTACACCGTGGGTAGGGCACCGGGCGGGTCACTGTGACGATCGCGCACCCCCGGCGGAGCGGTCACCCGTCGTTTTCCGGCCCAAACCACCGCCGGGCGTGTCCGGGATCGGACAGCCGGTGGGGTTGCGTCGGCGGATCAGCCGTGCGAGCCCGGCCACTCGGCCGCCGGGGCGGCCGGGGGACGCTCCCCGACCAGCTCCGCGAGCCGGGTCACCCGCCGTCCCCCGATCCGGTACGCGGGCCCGCCCTCCTCCGGTTCCACGAACGCGGCCGGCAGCCCGACCGCCGCCAGCGCCGCCCGCACCGACGGCCAGCACGGCTCGTCGTCGGGACCGAGCCGGAGCCGGAAGATCGGAAGAGCGTCGTGTAGGGAAAGAGTGTTCAGAGCG
>NZ_CADEAU010000170.1 GCF_902825405.1 Micromonospora maritima
CGCGCCCCGCGCCCCGCGCCCCGCGCCCCGCGCCCCGCGCCCCGCGCCCCGCGCCGACGGACGATAACCCTCAACACCCTTTCGAGCTGATAACACCAACGACTCACCCTCACCCTCACCCACAGCCGCTGAGTCGTTGGTGTTATCAGCTCGACAGGCGACGGAGAACCTCGTCCCGTCCGCGACCGAGAAGCCGATGACGTGGACGACCCACACTCGCCGGGCACGCAGCGCCACCGGCTCGGTGGAACACCGTAGGCGTCACACCAGCCCCCACCGCACCGCCGGCAGAGCCTGGCCACTGCGGGACGGGCGTCCGCCGTGCACCGCAGGGGCGGGCCGGCGGGTCAGGGCAGTGCGGTCAGCGTGGCGGCGAGACGGGTCCAGACCTGGGTACGCCAACCGCCGTCGAGCAGGGTGAACGTCCGGCGCTGGAGCGGGTCGTCCGGGTCGAAGCCGGCGTGTTCCAGGAACAGCCGGGTGCCTCGCCCCTCGGGCACCAACGTCCAGGTGACCACCGTGTCGAGCGAGCCACCACGCCACGCCCAGCGCAGCCGCCGCGGCTCGTCGAGTTCCAGCACCTCGCAGTGGACCACCCCGTCGAACCCCTGACCCGGGCGCGCGAGGGTGCGGAAGGTGAAGCGGTGTCCGAGCGCCGGCCGGAAGTCGTTCGGCATGAGCCACCGTTCGAGGAGATCAGAATCGGTCAGGGCCCGCCACACCTTGGTCGGCGGATGGGGCAGGAACTGGTCCACCGCGATACGCGCCCGCTCACTCATCGGGCACATCGTCCAGCACCTCGCGGAGCCCGGCCAGGCGGGAGCGCCAGAACCGCTCGTACGGGGTGAGCCAGTCGGCCAGCTCGCGCAAGGGTTCGGGACGCAACGCGTAGAAGCGCTGTCGACCGACCGGCTGCTCGGTCACCAGCCCGGCGTCCTTGAGCACCCGCAGGTGCTCGGACAGGCTCGGTCGGCGCATGTCGAACCGGTCGGCGAGCCGCTGCACCGGCTGTTGCCCCTCCTCGCGGAGCAGCCGCAGCAGCTCCCGTCGGGTGGGGTTGGCCAGGGCCGCGAAGACGTCCGGCTCAGACACGGGTCTCCTGCAGCGCGATGCCGTTGCCGTCCGGGTCGGCGAAGGTGACGTACCGGCCCCAGGGCGCGACCTGGATCCCGCCCTCGGCGAACACCACCCCCCGGTCGCGCAGACGGGCGACGTCGGCGTCGAGGTCGTCGCTCTCCAGCACCAACCCCCGGAGCGAGCCGGCGGGCATGCTGTCGAACCAGGTGACAAGCGTCAGCGTGGTCGCGGCGCCCTTCGGGGCCACCTGCACCCAGCGGCCGCCGGGTCCCATCGGGTTGTCGCGCACCAGGTCCAGACCGAGCACGTCGACGTAGAAGTCGCGGGCCCGGTCCTGGTCGGTGACGGGTACGGAGACGAGCTGCACGTGGTTGACGGACATGCCGCCAGCATAGGTAGGAGATTTCCTACCGGTCAAGCGGAGGGGAGGCCGGCCGCCACGGCGGGCGACCGGCCTCCGTGCCTGCTCAGGCGGTCGGGTACCCCTGCGGCCCCGAGCCCTGCGGCGGGGTCGGGTATCCCTGCGGGCCCGGACCGTGCGGCGCGGCCGGGTATCCGTGCGGGCCCGGACCGTGCGGCGCGGCCGGGTACCCCTGCTGAACCGGACCGTGCGGCGCCACGGGCTGGCCGTGCGGCGGCACCGCGTGCCCCTGACCGGCTACGCCGTACGGAGCACCCGCCTGACCCGGGGCCGGGAAGCCGGGAGCCGGCTGGCCGTGGCCGGACGGGGCGAACATGCCGGGCTGCGGCGCTCCGGCGAACTGGTGCGCCGCGGTCTGCTCGCGGGCCTCCTTGCGGGCCTTGACCGCGCGCACGACCAGGAGGATCGGCAGGACGAAGACGTAGAAGAAGATCTGGTAGCGGCCGCCCTCGAAGAGGAAGAGCAGATAGAAGCCGTAGGCGAACATGGCGATGCCGACGACCACGTTGAGGATCCGGGCGCCGGTCCCCTGCTCCTTGATGGCGATGCCCAGGGCGACCATCGCGATGCCGCCGAGCAGCAACAGCAGCGTGTAGATGAGGAAGAACATGAGGTTCCTGTCGATGAGGTGAGCGTGCCGGCTCACCCTAGAGGAGCACGATCATCCCCACTGTCCCGTTGCCTGTGGCAACGACCTCACTTGAGCTGCCCGGCGGTCAGGCCGGCCTGGACCTGGCGCTGGAACGCCACGTAGACCACGAGCACCGGCAGGACGGCGATGGTCAGGCCGGCGAAGAGCTGGGCGTAGTCGCCGGCGTACCCCTGGCTCACCGCGAGCGAACTCAGCCCCTGGGCGAGCATCCGGTCCTGCCCGTCGCCGGGGATGAGCACCTGGGGCAGCAGGAACTGGTTCCAGTGACTGAGGAAGTTGAAGATGCCCACGCTGATCAGTCCCGGTCGCGCCATGGGGAGCATCACCCGGAAGAAGAGCCGGAAGTGGCCGCAGCCGTCGATCATGGCGGCCTCCGCGATCGAGGTCGGCAGCGTCCGGAAGAAGGCGGTCAGGAAGAACACCGTGAACGGCAGCGAGTAGGCGGTGTAGACCAGGATCAGCCCCGGCCAGGTGCCCAGCAGGCCGACGCTGCGCACCACGAAGAACAGCGGCACCAGGGCCAGGAACACCGGGAACATCATGCCGCCGACGAACAGGTAGTAGACCACCTGCCGGCCGCGGAACTCGTAGCGCGCGAAGACGTACGCGGCGGTGGCGCCGAGCAGCATGGTCAGGCACAGCGACCCGGTCACCACCACCAGGCTGTTGAAGAAGAACCGGCCGATGTGGGCGTTGGTCCAGGCCCGTCCCCAGTTGTCGAACCGCAGCGCCTCGGGCAGGCCCCACGGGTCGGAGATGATCTCGCCGTTGCTCTTCAACGAGCTGAGCAGCATCCAGGCCAGCGGCAGGATCGTCATCGCCGCCCAGAGCAGCAGGAAGCCGTGCGAGAAGACGTTCGCCACGCCCAGCTCACGCCGGGGCGGACGGTCGGCCGGGGTGGCCGCACCCGCCGCGACGGTGGTCGGGGCACCGGTTTCCACTGTGGTCACGAGTACTCGATCCGATCACGCCGGGCGGTCCGCAGGGCCAGCACCGCCACCGAGAGGGTCAGGAAGAACATGGCCACGCCGATCGCCGAGGCGTACCCGAACTTGTTCTCGCTGCCGAACGAGGTGTCGTACATCCGCAGGCCGATCACGTCGGAGGAGAAGTTCGGCCCGCCGTTGGTCATGAGCTGCACCAGGATGAAGCCGTCCAGCGCCGCGATGGCCAGGTAGATCCAGGCCACCTGGATGGTGTCCCAGAGCAGCGGGATGGTGATCTTCCGCAGCATGGTGGCCCGGGACGCGCCGTCGAGCAGCACCGCCTCGTAGATGTCGCGCGGGATGGCCTGCATGGCGGCGCCGAACAGCACCACGTAGAACCCGACGTTGCTCCAGACCATCACGGCCAGCACGCACCAGAACGCGAACCTCGGGTCACCCAGCCAGGCCGGGGTGTCGGTCATCCCGACCGCGCGCAGCGCGCCGTTGAGCAGGCCGCTGGTCGGGCTGTAGATCTCCTTCCACAGCAGCGCGATGATCACCACGGAGAGCACCTGCGGGAAGAAGTAGACAAGCCGGTAGACCGAGGTACCGCGTACCCCGGTCACCCCGGCACGGCCCTTGCGGCCCCCCATGGTGAGCATGCTGGCGAAGAAGAGACCCAGCGCGATGGTCACCACCGGCACCACCGCGAGCAGGATCGCGTTGTTCTTCAACGCGTTCCAGACGTACCCGTCGTGCAGCAGGGTGCGGAAGTTCGCCAGGCCGACCGGGTCGGCCTGCGCGGAGTAGCCCAGCCAGTCGGTGGTCGAGATCTGGAACGCCTGGAGGTACGGCGAGAGCACGAAGATGCCGTACAGCGCCAGCGGTGGCAGCAGGAAGCTGAGGATCAGCGGGTATCGGCCGTGTCGCATCCGATCGTCACGCGGCCCGCTTGTACTTCTTGACCGAGCTGTCCTGCGCGATCGAGTCGGCACCCTTCTGGCACTGGTCGAGGAACTCCGCCGGGGAGATCCGACCGCTGAAGAACTCGCCGCAGGCCGCGTCGACCAGGTTGCGCTCCAGCTTGCGGTAGTAGTTGTTGTAGACCCAGTTGAAGCCGTTGGACCCGGACGCGTCCAACGCCTTGACCACGGTGCCGAGCCCGTACGGCAGGTCGATGCCCTCGGTGGCGCCGGCGACCACGGGCAGGCTGGCGACCTTCTTCGTGAAGTCCTGGGCGCCCTTGCGCGACAGCATGGTGCGGAAGTACTCCAGCCCGCCGGCCACGTTCTTCGCCTTCGCCGGCACCATGAACGGCTCGCCCGCGGTGCCCCGGATCGCCTCGAACGGCAGCTTGTCGCCGCTGCCCAGGCTCGGCGTCGGCGCGACGGTCATGTTGAAGCCGGCCGGGGTGACGTCCTTCTGCTCGCTCTCCAGCCAGGAGCCGCAGGAGATGAACGCGGCCTTGCCCTGGCACCAGGCGGTCTGCGACTGCTTGTGGTCCAGGCCCGGGGAGCCGGCCAGGATGAACTTGTCCTTGACGATCTGGTACCAGGCGTCGGCGGCGGTCTTCATCGCGTCCGACTTCCAGGCGTTGGGCTCCAGGTTGTCGATGGCCAGCGCGACCGAGGGACCGCCCAGCTTGATCGCGGTGGAGATCAGCGGCCAGCTCATGTAGCGGGGGTGCACGCCGGCGTACGTCCAAGGGGCGATGCCGGCGGCCTTGATCTGGCGGCAGAGCGCGATGTGGTCGTCCCAGGTCTTGGCGTAGGTCCAGCCCCGGTCGGCGAACAGCTTGGTGGAGTGCCAGATGCCGTAGACCGTGTAGGTGTAGTTGAGCACCAGGAACTTGCCGTCGTAGGAGCCGACCTCGACGGTGCCGGGCAGCAGCGTGTCCTTGACCGTCTTGCCGGGCGTGTCGAGGCTGGGCGCGGCGAGCAGCTCACCGAGGTCGGCGATCGCGTTCTGGGAGACCAGGCCGTTGAAGTCGATCTGGCCGGCGCCGGAGTTGTTCACCACGTCCGGCGGGCTGCCGTCGACGAAGCGGGGCTGGAGCGTCTTGCTGATCTCCGCGGTGGCCGAGTGCTTGATCTCCGCCTTCGGGTACTTCTCCTTGTACATGGCCTCGTGCGCCTTGGCGTACTCCTCGCCGAAGCCGCCGTTGAAGATCACCACCTCCAGCGGCGCGTCCTCCTTCACCCCGAGCGGGTTCTGCTCGCTCTTGGTGCCCTTGTACGCGCCGGCGTCGCCCTTGTCGTCGCCACCGCCGGAGGTGGCGCAGCCGGCGAGCAGGCCGGCGGCGGGGGTGGCCAGCAGGCCGGCGGCGGCGCTGCGCCGAAGGATCTCACGCCTGTTCATCGCAACTCCTCGGTTCGGGTACGCGGGGTGGCGCTTCTGTCGCTTGTCTTCACATCAGCCGTTGTTGCTGAAGAATTTCTACGCCGACGCGACGCGGATCACAAGACTTCTCGACCGATCCGTTATCCGTACCGGTCGCCGACGGCTGGCATAGCCTGGCTCCATGCGCCGCCTGCGGCAGCTCGCCGAGCGCACGCCGCCGGGGCGGGAGCGCTACGTCGACCTGCTCCGGGCGCTGGCCGTCACCATGGTCGTGCTCGGCCACTGGGGCATCACGGTGATCGGGTACGACGACGGCCGCCCGACCGGCCGGTCGGCTCTGGCCGACCTGCCCTGGGCCTGGCCGCTGACCTGGGTGGCCCAGGTGATGCCGGTGTTCTTCCTGGTCGGCGGCTATGCCAACGCCGCCTCGCTGGCCGCTCGCCGGGGTCGCGGCGGCTCCGCCACCGGGTGGCTGGTGGACCGCAGCGCCCGCCTGGTCCGACCGACCACCACGCTGCTGCTGGTGCTGGCCGCCGGCGCGGCGGTCGCCACGCTGCGCGGCGCCGAGACGACGCAGGTGCGCACCGTGGTCTGGTTCGCCACCATCCCGCTCTGGTTCCTGGCCGCCTACTTCGTGGTGGTGGCCCTGACCCCGCCGATGTACGCGCTGCACCGCCGGTTCGGGCTCGCCGTGCCGGTGGCGCTGGCCTGTCTCGTCGCGCTCGGCGACCTCGGCCGGCTCCTCGGTCCGGCCGGTCTGGCCGACGGCAACTACCTGTTCGCCTGGCTGGCCGTGCACCAGCTCGGGTTCGCCTGGTACGACGCCCGGTCACCCGAGCTTCCCCGCCGGCGCCGGCTGCCGCTGGACCGCCGGGCCGGCGCGACGCTGCTGGTGGTCGGGCTGGCCGCGCTGGTGCTGCTGACCGCCGTCGGGCCGTACCCGGTGGCGATGCTGCACGTGCCCGATGAACGGCTGGACAACGCCGCGCCACCGAGCGTGGCGCTGCTCGCCGCGGCCACCACCCAGCTCGGGCTGATCCTGCTGCTGCGGCGCCCGGCCGGCCGCTGGCTGCGCAGGTCCGGCCCGTGGCAGGCGGTGATCGCGGTCAACGCGGTGGTGCTCACCGTCTTCCTCTGGCACCTGACCGCCGCGGTGCTGCTGGTCGGCCTGCTGGACGCGCTCGGCGCCCTGCCCACTCCCCCGGTCGGCTCGGCGACCTGGTGGGCCTGGCGGATCCCGTGGCTGCTCGCCCTGGCCGTGATGCTTGCCGCGCTGGTCGCCGTCTTCGGCCCGATCGAGGCCCGCACCCGTCGCCCGCCCAGTCCGGACGGCAGCGCGCCCGCCGCCGGACCCACCGCCGTCCCCGGAGGCCGTGCCGCCACGAACGGCCGGATGGCCATCGCGCTCGCCGTCACGGGGTACGCCGCCCTCGTCGCCGGCCTGCTGCTGAACAGCCTCGCGCCGAAGGAGGCGGCGGAGCCGCTCGGCCTGCCCGCCCCGGCGCTTGTGGTGTACCTGGCCGGGGCGGGGCTGCTGCGGCTGCTCAGGTCTGGGTGGGGAAGCCGAGGTTGACCCCGCCGTGGCGCGGGTCGAGCCAACGGCTGGTGACCACCTTGCCCCGGGTGAAGAACGCGACCCCGTCGGCGCCGTGCGCGTGCAGGTCGCCGAAGAGCGACGCCTTCCACCCGCCGAACGAGTAGTAGGCCATCGGCACCGGGATCGGCACGTTGATGCCGACCATGCCCACCTCCACCTCGTGCTGGTACCGGCGGGCCGCCCCGCCGTCGTTGGTGAAGATGGCGGTGCCGTTGCCGTACGGGTTCGCGTTGACCAGCTCGACCGCCTCGTCGTACGAGTCGACGCGCAGCACGCTCAGCACCGGGCCGAAGATCTCGTCGGCGTAGATCGACATCTCCGGGGTGACGTGGTCGAACAGGGTCGGGCCGAGCCAGAACCCGCCCGGCTCGCCGTCGGGCGCGACGTCCCGCCCGTCCACCACCGGCACCGCGCCGGCCGCGATCCCGGACTCCACGTAGGAGCGCACCCGCTCGGCGTGCGCGGCGGTGACCAGGGGGCCCATGTCGCAGCCCCGTCGACCGTCCCCGGTACGCAGCCGGCGTATCCGCTCGGCGATCCGCTCGACCAGCGCGTCGGCCACCGGTTCCACCGCCACCAGGGCGGAGATCGCCATGCACCGCTCCCCCGCCGAGCCGAAGCCGGCGTTGACCGCCGCGTCGGCGGCCAGGTCCAGGTCGGCGTCGGGGAGCACGACCATGTGGTTCTTGGCCCCGCCCAGCGCCTGCACCCGCTTGCCGGTCAGCGCGCCGCGCTGGTGCACGTACCGGGCCACCGGGGTGGAACCGACGAACGACACCGCCTTCACGCCGGGGTGGTCGAGCAGGGCGTCGACCGCCTCCTTGTCGCCGTTGACCACGTTGAGCACCCCGTCGGGCAGGCCGGCCTCGGTGAACCACTCGGCGAGCAGCAGCGCCGCGCCCGGGTCCTTCTCGCTCGGCTTGAGCACCACCGCGTTGCCGCAGGCGACCGCCACCGGCACGAACCAGAGCGGCACCATGACCGGGAAGTTGAACGGGGAGATCACCGCGACCACGCCCAGCGGTTGCCGCAGGCTGTACGAGTCGACCTCGGTGGAGACGTTCTCGCTGAACCCGCCGCGCAGCGCCGAGGCGATGCCGCACGCGTACTCGATCACCTCCAGCCCGCGTTGCACCTCGCCGGCGGCGTCCGCGAGCACCTTGCCGTGCTCGGCGGTGATCACCTCCGCGAGCCGGTCCCGGCGGGCGTGCACCAGCTCCCGGAACGCGAACAGCACCGCCGTGCGCCGGGCCAGCGAGGCGTCCCGCCAGGCGCGGGCCGCGCGCTCGGCGGCCTCCACCGCGCCGGCCACGTCGGCCGCGCCGGCCAGCGCCACCTGGGCGCTACGGCGGCCGGTGGCCGGGTCGAAGACGTCGCCGCGCCGCGCGGACTCCCCGGTCGTCCGCTTGCCGTCGACGTAGTGCCCGATCAGGTTCACGCCGCCGCTCCGACCGCGGTGCGGATCGCGTCGACCAGGATGGCCAGGCCCTCGCGGGCCTCGTCCTCGGTCAGCGTCAACGGCGGGCCCATCCGCACCACGTTGCCGTACAGCCCACCCTTGCCGACCAGCAGGCCGCCGGCGCGGCACGCCTCGAAGACCCGGGTGGTCAGTTCCGCGTCCGGCTCGACGGTGCCGGGGCGGACGAACTCGACGGCCAGCATCAGGCCCTTGCCGCGTACCTCGGCGACCTGGTCCAGGTCGGCGGTGGCGGCGCGCAGGCCGTCGGCGAGGATCGCGCCGACCCGGGCCGCGTTGGCCTGCAGGTCGTGGTCGAGCAGGTAGTCGAGCACGGCGTTGCCGGCGGCGGTGGAGATCGGGTTGCCGCCGAAGGTGGAGAAGCTGATCGCCGGCACGGACTCCAGGATCTCGGCCCGGCCGACCACGCCGGCCAGGGCGAAGCCGTTGCCGACGCCCTTGGCGAAGGTGAGCAGGTCCGGCGTCACGCCGTGCGCCTGGTAGCCCCAGAAGTGCTCGCCGGTGCGCCCCCAGCCGGTCTGCACCTCGTCGCTGATCAACAGGATGCCGTGCTCGTCGAGTACCTTCTTCCAGGCGGCGAGGAGCCCGTCCGGGCCGTGCACGAAGCCGCCGACGCCCTGGATCGGCTCGGCGATCAGGCAGGCCACGTCGCCGGCGGTCTGGGTGGCGAGCACCTCGCGCAGGTCCTCGACCGCGGCGTCGATCCGGTCGTCGGCGTCGAGCCGGGCCAGCAGGCCGCGCAGCCGCTCACCGGAGTGCAGCCAGGCCACCTGCAACGGGTTGAGCGCGCTGGCCGACCAGCTCCGGTTGCCGGTCACGCCCATCGCCGCGTACGACCGGCCGTGGTAGCTGTTGCGCACCGCGAGGATCTGGTGCGAGCGCCTGTGGTTGGTGGCGACCAGCAGGGCGGCCTCGTTGGCCTCGGTGCCGGAGTTGGTGAAGAAGACGCGGGCGTCGGGGATGCCGGAGAGGCGGGCGACCTTCTCGGCCAGCTCGACCTGCTGGCGGATCAGGTAGAGCGTGGAGGTGTGCACGAGGCCGGTGCGCAGCTGCCGTTCGACCGCCTCCCGGATCTCCGGGATGTCGTGGCCGACCATGGTGGTCAGCACCCCGCCGAAGAAGTCCAGGTAGCTGCGACCGGCCGCGTCGGTGACCCGGCGACCGGAGCCGGCGACCAGTTCGAGCGGTTCGGCGTAGTAGAGCGGCATCCAGGACGGGAGTACGGCCCGGTGTCGGGCGAGGAGGTCGGCGGAGGTCATCGGCGCACCCTTCAGCGGCGTTCTGGTCCCCGCACGCTCCCACCGCGCCGGGACAGGGACAACTGTCACTGTGTCGCGCGGCGTCGCTGCCGACCTGACACCACGTCAAGCGGTCGTCACGCTTTCCGGAGCGAAAGGGGCCATCCGCCGGCCTTCCCGTCGCCGATCGGGGCGCTCTGCCACGCGATCCGCAGCGCAGTCGCGCCTGGACCGCGACCGAGAGACGTCGCCGGTAGCATCCGCCGGGTGCGGACGACCCGGGTGGAGCTGCCGGCCGGCACCGCGGGGACGAGCCACGCGGAGCTGCTGGCCGGCGTGCGGTCCTGGGTGGAGTCGCCGCCGCTGCGCGCGCTGGTGGCCCGCTTCGGCGGCGACTGGCCGGCCGGCGACCTGGCGGCGGTGCTGGCCGGGTTGGACGTGTTCTCCGCCCGGCGCTGGGACTTCCGCCAGGGGCGGGAACGCCCGGACGCCCGGGAACCGGCGTTCGACCCGCAGACCGCCGGGCTGGTGCTGGCCGCCGCCACGGCGCTGGGCCTGGTCCGG
>NZ_CADEAU010000171.1 GCF_902825405.1 Micromonospora maritima
CCCGGCCGGCCGCCCACCCCGACGATCACCGGTACGCCGGTCGCGACCGCCCGCCGGACCACCCGCGCGCGGGTGGCGTCGTCCAGGAAGGGGCCGCGACCGGTGTGGGCGAGCACCGCCAGGGCGTCGGCGCCGTCGGCGGCCAGGCCGCACAGGTAGGTGTCGAGGACCGCGTCGTCGACCGTGCCGTCCCGGTCGGTCGGGGTGGCGGCGGCCGCGACGAGCGCCCACCGCAGCCGGTCGCGCAGCGCGGCGGCGGCCGGGGCGATCACGCGGTCACCGCCGCCCGGACGGCGCGGGCGATCTCGTCGACGTGGTCGTCGGTGTAGCGCTCGTTCCAGTCGATCACCAGAAGCGTCTGGTCGATCAGGCGCTCCGCGACCGGGCAGGTGCCCGGCCCGTACGCGGGCTCGCGGTCGGCGGGCGGGACGGTGAGCGGGAAACGGGAGCTGCCGTAGACCGGCGCGTCGGTGAGGGCGGGCGCGTGGTGCAACGGCTGGTCGAGGTAACCGGCGCGGGCCGGGATCCCGGCTGCGGTGAGCGTCGCGGCGACCCGGTCGTTGGTCAGGGGCGGGTCCAGCACGATCGGGAAGAGCCACCAGGCGTGCGCGTCGACGTCGGCGGGCAGGCGTACGCCGGGCAGGTCGGCGAGGGCGGCGTGCAGCCGGGCGGCGGTGCGGCGGCGGTCGGCGAGCACACCGGGCAACTTGGCGAGCTGGGCGCGGGCGACGGCCCCGGCCAGTTCGGTCATCCGGTAGTTCAGGCCGAGTCCGACGTGCCGGCGGGCCTCGTCACGCGGCCAGCCCTTGTCGGCGAAGAGCCGCATCCGCCGGGCCAGCGCCGCATCCTCGGTGATCGCCAGGCCACCGTCGCCGCAGGTGATGTGCTTCCACTGCTGGAGGCTGAAGCAGCCGATCGCGCCGGCCGTCCCGACGAGCCGGCCGTCGGGGTAGCGGGCGAGCCAGGCCTGGGCGCAGTCCTCGATCAGCGGCACGCCGGCGGCCTCGGCCACCGCCCGGAGGTCGACGGCGGCGCCGAACAGGTGCACCGCGAGGATGGCCTTGGTCCGCGGCCCGATCGCGGCGGCGACGGAGGCGGGGTCGAGGTTGCCGGTGTCCGCATCGACGTCGGCGAACACCGGCACGGCGTTCTGCGCCAGGATCGGTGCGACGGTGCCGAAGTCGCTGATCGGGGAGGTGATGATCTCGTCGCCCGGGTCGGGGGCGACGGCGGCGACGGCGCAGTGCAGGGCCGCCGTCCCCGAGCTGGTGGCCACGGCGTGCGAGACTCCATGCCGGTCGGCCATCTCGCGTTCGAGGGCCCGGACCTCGGTGCCCCAGACGGAGCTGAGCATCCCCGAGCGGAGCACCCCGGCGAGGGCGTCCAGCTCCTCGGCGCCGAGGGTCCGGCCACCGGCATCGGCCATGCTGGGAAAAGACACGTACCCTCCTGGCTTCCAGAAATACCGGGCCTGACCGTAATCTTGGGCCTCGAGACATGCAACCCTTCGACCGGAAGGCAGCGCGTGACCATCGAGATAGGGGTCGTCGGACCGCACGACCTCGTCGACGACGTGGCGGCCATCTGCGAGGAGCAGCCCGGCGTCACCGCCCGACGGCTGCACTACGACCACGAGTCCCAGACCCCGGCGCTGGTGGAGGCCCACCGCACACAGGTCGAGGCGTGGCTGTTCACCGGCGTGGTGCCGTACACCCTGGCCCGCGAGGCGAACATGCTGACCCGACCGGCCGCCTTCGTCGACTACACCGGCGCGACCCTGCTCCAGGCCGCTGTCCGGCTGCTGCGCGACGGCCACGACGTCACCCGGATCTCGATCGACACGATCACCGGGGCCGACGTCGCGACCACGTTCACCGAGGCCGGCCTGCCGGTCGACCGCGTCCGCACCCTGCCGTACCGGGGAAGTCTCAGCTCCGACGACGTGGTGGCCTTCCACCGGCGGCAGCACGCCGCCGGCGCGCAGGTGGCGGTGACCTGCATCAGCTCCGTCCACGAGGTGCTGCGTCACGAGATGCCGGTGTTCCGGCTGGCCCCGTCGATCCACTCGGTGCGTACGGCGCTGCGCCAGGTGCTGCTGGCGGCCAACAGCCAGGCCCAGGAGGACGCCCAGATCGCTCTCGGCCTGGCCAGCCTCCCCGGCGGCGACGACGGGCTGCTCAAGGAGGTCGCGGCGCTCGGCGGGACGCTGGCCCGGTTCGCCCCCGACACGTACTTGATCGTCACCACCCGCGGGCCGCTGCACGACGCGACAGGCGGCTTCACCGCGCTGCCGATGCTGCGTCGTCTGGCCGACCGGCACGGCGCCGTGCAGATCGGCTTCGGGTTGGGGCGCAGCGCCGCGGAGGCGGAGAACCTGGCGCGCCGGGCGTTGAGCCGGGCCCGGCGGGTCGGGTCGACGACCGCGGTGCTGTCACTGCGCGGCGAGACCGACATCGTGCTGGAGTCCACCACGCCGACCCCGCCGCCGGCGGAGGCGAACCTGGCGGTCATCGCCCAGCGGGTCGGCCTGTCGGTACCCACCCTGCTGCGCCTGCGCGAGGTTCGCGCCGCGGCCGGCGACGAGCCGCTGACCAGCCGCGAGGTCGCCGAGCAGTTGCACATCCAGCAGCGCACCGCCCGGCGGATGCTGCACCGCCTGGAACTGGCCGGCCTGGCCGAACGGCTGGGCAACCTCGCCTCGGGCAGCAGCGGCCGCCCGTTGACCCTCTACCGCCTCACCGTCTGACCCTGCGCCCGGTCCGTGCCCCCGTGACACGGACCGGGCCCGCGAGGTCAGGCCAGCCACTCGTCGAGGTGCTCGGCGACGAACGTGTCGTCGCGCAGGTGGGGGTAGGCGGCGTACACGCGGTCCAGTTCGGCGAGTTGGCCCGGGGAGAGTTCCTCGGCCGGGTCCAGGCACCACCGGCCGGCGAGCAGGCCCTGGCGGCGCAGCACCTCGTGGATGCCGGGAATGCAGCCGTGGTAGCCGTTGGCGGCGTCGAAGACCGCGGCGTTCGCGTCGGTCAGGTGACCGTCGAGGGTGAGCAGCCGGCGCAGCGCGACGTCGTCGCCGCCGCGTGCCCGGCGGGCGTCCTCCAGCAGACCCACGGCGGTACGCGCCCACACCGCCCACTGGCCCAGCAGGCCGCCGACGAACTCCACCTCGACCGGTCGGCCGTCCACGGTGATCCGGTGCGGTGCCACCAGGTCGGCGAGGATGTGGTCGTCGTTGCCGGTGTAGAGGGCGAGGTCGCCGACCCGGCCGGCGGCGGCGACGCCGTGCAGCACGTCCAGGGTGCGGTAGCGGTCGAACGGCGCGACCTTGATCCCCACCACCGAATCGAGCGCGGCGAGCCGGGCCCAGAAGTCGCGGGACAGGTGCCGACCGCCGACCGCCGGCTGGAGGTAGAAGCCGATCACCGGCAGCACCTCGCCGACCGCCCGGGCCCGCTCGACGAGGGCGTCCTCGTCCAGCGGCGCGTACGGCGACAGCAGCACCAGGTGGTAGCCGAGCGAGGCGGCCAGTTCGGCCTCCCGGACCGCCTGCGCGGTGTCGCCGCAGACGCCGGCGACCAGGATCGCGTCCGTGCCGGCGGCGGTCTCGGCGGCCAACTCCAGCACCGGGGCGAGCAGTCCGACCGCCGGGTCGTGGATGGCGAACTGGGTGGTGTGCACGCCGACGGCGATGCCACCGGCGCCGGAGGCGAGGTAGTAGCGGCTCAACGCCCGCTGCCGGCGCTCGTCGAGCCGCCGGTCGGCGTCGAGGGCGAGCGGGTGGGCGGGGATGACGCAGCCCCGCCGGAACCGGGCCAGGGCCGTGGTCTGTCGGGTGTCCGGTGCGGTCAACACGGTCTCTCCTAGAAGTTGCCGTCGCGGCGCTGGAATCCGGTCGGCTTGCCGAGCAGGGGAAGTCCGCCGCCGACCCAGTCCGCCGTCAGGTCGATCAGCTCGGCGACCGGCACGTCCGGGTAGCCGAACAGCCGGTGGCAGAGCTGCGCGTTGGACAGCAGCGCGGTCGGCGCCTCGGTGCCGGTGAAGCGCGCCTCCCGCCCGAGCCGGTCGGCGAGCGCGGTGGCGACCTGACGGACCGAGACCAGCTCCGGACCCGTCAGGTTCAACACGAACGGCGGTGTCCGTGCGTGGTGCAGGGCGCGCAGGGTCACCTCGTTGGCGTAGCCCTGCCAGACGATGTTGGCGTGCCCCATCGTCAGGTCGACGGGTTGGTCGGCCAGGACCGCGGAGGCGACGTCGACGAGGACGCCGTAGCGCATCTCGACGGCGTAGTTGAGCCGGATCAGCGCCAGTGGGGTGCCGTGGCGCTCCGAGAAGTGGGTGAGCACGCGTTCGCGGCCCAGGCAGGACATGGCGTACTCACCGACCGGCTGCACCGGGGTCGCCTCGACGCAGCCGCCGGAGGTCACCGGCACCAGCGGGTAGACGTTGCCGGTGCTCAGCGCGACGATCCGGGCGTCGGCGAAGCGCTGCGCCACACGGCCGGGCAGGTAGGCGTTCGTCGCCCAGGTGGCGTGTTCCCGGCCGCTGGTGCCGAACTTCGCGCCGACCAGGAAGACCACGTTCGGCGCGTCGGGCAGGGCGGCCAGGGCGGCGTCGTCGGTGATGTCGGCCTCGACGACCACCGCGCCCTCGTCCCGCAGCGCGTCGGCCAGGCCGGGCTCGGAGAAGCGGGACACCGCGATCACCCGGGCGCCGGTGCCCGCCTCGGCGACGCCGCGCAGCGCCAGCCGGACCAGGCTCGGCCCCAGCTTGCCGCCGGCGCCGAGGATCAGCAGGTCCCCGTCGAGCTTGCGCAGGTCGTCCACCAGGACGCCACGCGGCCGGGCCAGGCGCTCCTCCAGATCCGCCACGGTACGCATGCCACCACACCCCTTCCGGATTAACGGTCATGACCGTAACTTCCGGCTCAGGGGGCGTCAAGGTGTCGGGGGCGCGGGATCCGCGCCCCCGGTCAGGCCAGGGCGCGGGCCGAGGTGAGAATCTCCAGCACCGCCCGGGTCTGCGCCCACGACACCGGGCTCGGCGCGCCGCGCACCATGTCCAGGAACGCGTCGACGGTCGCGCGGTAGCCGAGTTCGTCCGCCCCGCCGCGCAGCACCACCCGCCGTTCGCCGGCGGCGGTGTACACGGTCACCTCGTACGCCTCGCCCTGGCTGACCCCGAGCACCTCGACCGTGCCGGGCACGCCGTCGTCCCACTGGACCGCCAGCAGGCCGGTGTCCTCGGAGCGCAGGCCCCGATGCCGGCGCACGGTCGCGGCGGCCCCGACCAGCCGGACCGCCGGCCCGAGCAGCGCCACCAGAAGCTCGACGCCGTGCAGGCCCATCATGACCAGCGTGCCGCCGCCGACGGTCGGCTCGTCCTGCCAGGGGTTGTACCCGGTGGCCCAGAGGCCGACGTCGTGCCGGACGGTGGCCCGGACGGCGAGCACCTCCTCGCGCGGCACGTCGAAGGCGGCGAACGCCGGGGCGAACCGCAGCACGGACGAGGTCAGCACCAGCTCGGGCGCGCGGGTCACCACCGACTCCAGCCGGCCGAGCTGGTCCCGGGTGGCGGCGGCGGGCTTGTTGACGAAGCAGGGCAGCTTCCGGTCGAGGATCCGCGCCAGCGCTTCCGGCACCCCGGAGGTCGGCACGGTGAGCACCACCCCGTCCGGGGCGGTGGCCAGCAGCGCGCCCAGGTCCGGCACCACCACCGCGTCGGGCTGCTCGGCCCGGAACCGGTCCAGCCGCTCGGGATCCGGCTCCCACACCACCAGTTCGGTCGCCGTGTCGGCGCGCAACGTCCGGGCGTCGGTGTACGGGTGGCTGGTGGCGAGTCCGGCGAGGGCGATGCGCATGACCGCAGAGGCTACTTCTCCCCCGGGCCGCCCGCGACGCAGGTCAGCCGGTGGTGTCGAGCAGGTCGACGGTCACCTCGTGGCGCAGCGGTTCGCCCCGCAGGAACCGGTCGACCTCGTCGCACACGATCGCGGCGGCCCGCCGCCGCGACTGCACCGTGCCGGCCGACTCGTGCGGCGTCACCAGCACGTTCGGCAGGGCACGGATCGGGTGGTCGACGGGCAGCGGTTCGGCGTCGAAGACGTCCAGGGCGGCGTCGAGCCGACCGGTGCGCAACTCCGCCAGCAACGCGGCCTCGTCCACCAGTGCCGCCCGTGCGGTGTTGACCAGGAGGGCGCCGGCGGGCATCAGCGCCAGCTCCCGCGCGGAGATCATCCGAGTCGTCTCCGGCAGCACCGGAGCGTGCAGCGAGACCACCAGCGACCGGGCGAGCAGGTCGTCCAGGCCCACCCGCTCGACAACGAGCGCGGCGGCGTCGGCGTCGCACAGGTACGGATCGGCGACCAGCACCCGCGCGCCGAGCGCCCGGACCAACCCGATGTAGGCCCGGCCGGTGCGCGAGGCGCCGACCACTCCGACGGTGGCACCGCGCAGCTCCCGCCGCGGCGGCGCCGCCTTGGCCGTCGCCCAGTCGACGCCGGTACGCAGCGCGTGGTCGAAGCGGTGCAGCCGGTGCAGCAGCGCCAGGGTCAGCGCGAGCGCCTGCTCCCCGACCGCGTACGCCATCGCGTCGCCGGCCTGGGTGACGCGTACGCCCCGGGCGAAGCTCTCCGGGGTGACGAACGGTTTCACGCTGGCCCCGGTGTGCGCGAGCAGCCGCAGCCGGGGCGCGGCGGCGAGCACCCGGGCGGTCAGCGGTGCGGTGCCCCAGCCGCTGACCACCACGTCGGCGTCGGCCAGCAGCCGGGCCAGCGCCGTCTCGTCACCCACGTCGTCCTCGGCGGGCAGCCGCACCTCACCGAGGCGGCGCAGCGCCGCCCAGGCGTCGGCGTCGAAGAAGAGGGTGCGGACCTGCGGGGTCACCGCCACCGCGACGACCGGCGCGCTCACCCCTTGATGCCCGTGGTCGCGACGCCCTCCTGGAAGTAACGCTGGCCGATCAGGTACGCCGTGAAGATCGGCACGAACGCCACCACGGATCCGGCGAGCAGCATGTTCAGCGCCACGTTCTCCTGTTGCAGGGAGGCGATGCCGGTGGTCAGGGTCCGCATGTCGAGGCTCTGGCCGACGATGAGCGGCCAGAGGAAGTCGTTCCAGTGCCAGAGGAAGACGAAGACGCCGAGGGTGGCCAGGATCGGCTTGATCAGCGGTAGCACGATCGACACGTACACCCGCCACTCGGAGCAGCCGTCCAGTCGGGCCGCCTCGAACAGCGAGTCGGGCAGCGACGCGATGAACTGTCGCATCAGGAAGACGGCCTGGGCGTTGGCCAGGGTGGGCACGATCATGCCCCAGTACGTGTCCACCCCGCCCAGCTCGGAGATGATGATGAAGGTCGGGATCATCGTGACGTGGTAGGGCACCATCAACATCGCCAGGAACGACCAGAACATCGCCTCCTTGCCGGGGAAACGCTTCTTGGCGAACGCGTACCCGGCCATCGAGGCGAACAGCAGCACCCCGACGACGGACACGACCGAGTAGACGACGGTGTTCCACATCCAGCGCAGCACGCTCTTCGCGCCGATCACCTGGTCGTATGCCTCGGTGGAGAACGGCCAGGGCAGCAGGCTGTCCGGGAAGGTCACCGGCCCGGTCGGCTTGAACGACAGCACGACCATCGCGTAGAAGGGGAACAGCGTGATCGCGGCGCCGACCAGCAGCAGCGCGGTGCGGGTGGCCAGCCACCCCCGACCGGCCCGGCCGACCCGGTAGGGCCGCCGCCGGCGGGTGGGCGCGGCCGCCGGCGCGGCCACCGGGGCGGCGGGCACGATGGTGTCGGTCATTCTTCCCTCCCGAGGGTCAGCCGCTGGATGAGCGCCACGACGATGGTCATCACGAACAGCGCCACCCCGATGGCACTGGCGTAGCCCAGGTCGAAGTACTTGAAGCCCTGGTCGTACAGCAGGTACACCAGGCTGTAGCTGGCCCGCACCGGTCCACCGCCGGTCATCACGTAGATCATGTCGAAGACCTGGACCGCGACGGTGGTCTCGATGACGGCCACGAAGAACAGCGCGGGCCGAAGTTGCGGCAGCGTGACGTAGCGGAAGCGTTGCCAGGCCGAGGCGCCGTCGGTGAGCGCCGCCTCCTCCAGCTCGGCGGGGATCTCCTGCAGCCGCGCCAGCAGGATGAGCATCCCGTAGCCGAACCGGGACCAGACGGCGACCAGCACGAGCGCGGGCACGACCAGCACGCTGTCGGCCAGCCACGACTGCTGCGGCAGCCCCAGCGCGCCCATCGCCCGCGACCACGGCCCCCCGTCGGCGAAGACCCAGCTGAACACCACGCCGGCGAGCACCAGACTGGTCACGACGGGCAGGAAGAAGACCGACCGGAACACCTTCGCGCCGCGGAAGGCCCGGCGGGTCAGCAGCGCCGTGCCCAGCGACGCCAGCATCGACATCGGTACGGACAGCGCGGTGAAGACGACGGTCACCCGCAGGGCCGACCAGAACGTGGGGTCGTCGGCCAGCCGACGGAAGTTGTCGACCCCGACGAAGCCGGTGTCGCCGCCGATCGTGTAGTCGGTGAAGCCGAGCACCACTCCGGCGATCGCCGGGCCGAAGCGGAACAGGGCGAACAACACCAGGAACGGCAGGACGAACAGCAGCGCCGTCCCCGCCTCCCGGGCCGACGGACCGCGGACGCGCCGTCGGCGGATTGTCGGTAGGGCAACCATCTGACAACCTTTCCGGCGGCTCGCGGCGGACGGGAGCCGTCCACCGCGAGCCACGTCCGAACTAGCCGAGCAGGGGGTCGGCGGCCTTGGCCGCGTCGTCGAGCGCCTGCTCGACCGACTTCTTGCCGAGCAGGGCGGCCTGGATCTCCGGGGCGAGGACACCCTGGACGTCACGGGCCTTCTCGTTCAGCGGGCCGACGGTGCTGTTGGCGACCTGCTTCTCCTGCTCGCCCAGGACCGGGTCGTCGGCGTAGAGCGCACCGACGGACTTCTTGGCGGAGAAGAAGCTCGCGGCGACGTCGTACTTCTTGGCGTTCTCGGCGTCGGAGGCGAAGGCGATCCACTTGCCGGCCGCCTTCTTGTCGTCGGAGTTGCGCAACATGGACAGCGAGCCGACGGTGCCGTAGCCGATCTGCTTCGTCTCGGTGAAGTGGGGCAGCGCCTTGATGTTCTCCTTGCCCCAGAACTTCTCGATCTCCGCCGGCAGGACGTGCCAGACGCAGCCGACCTTGTTCTGCGCGATGCGGGTCTGCTCGATGGGCGGGAGCGTGGTGAGCAGGCTCTTGTCGACGTGTCCACCGTCGACGAGCTGCTTGGCGAAGGCCAGCGCCTTGCGGCCCTCGGGCCCGTTGAAGGCCACCGACGTGCCGTCGGGGCTGAACACGTCGCCACCGGCCTGCCAGAGCAACGGGTAGAAGGTCTGGTTGAGGGTGTTCTTGACGTCGCCCGCGTACGCGGTCACGTCGTATCCCTTGGCCTTGAAGGTCGGGGCCATGGCGAGCAGTTCGCTCCAGTTGGCCGGGTAGGTGCTCTGGCCCACCGCGGCGAAGACCTTCTTGTTGCAGATCGGCGTGACCGCGCTGGTCAGCAGGGGCGCGCCCATCATCTTGCCGTCGATGGTGACCGACTCGACGACGTTGGGCAGGTAGTCGGCCCTGGCCTCGTCGGAGAGGTAGCCGTCGACCGGCTCGATGTTGCGGGCGTACTTGGGCAGCTGGTCGGGGATGAGGTAGACGACGTCCGGTCCCTTGTTGCCGGCGATCGCCGTGGCCAGTGCCTGGTCCCGGTTGGCCCACGGGAAGATCTCGGTCTTGATCTCGATGTCCGGGTTGGCCGCCTGGAACGCCTTGGCGGTCTCGTCCCAGTACGCGCGGTGCTTCGCCTCGTCGAAGATCACCGGGTAGATCCACATCGTCACGGTCTTCTTGCCGGAGTCACCGGAGTCGGAACCACCACAGCCCGTGGCCGCGAGCGCGGCGACGAGCGCCACCGCCACGGCCGACAGGCTCTTGCGAACACGCATCTCGCATCCTTCCGGGGGAGGTCAGGTGGGCAGTACAGTAACTTACGGTCCGGGCCGATACTAGAGCCGAATTGGATCGAGGTTGCATCGTCACTGCTCGTGCGCTCGGCCGTACAGATCGGACCATGCCCTTAATAGTCAGGAACACCGATGAGCGGTGCCCACCGCGATCGGGGCGGGCCGGCACGGCGGCATCGACGCCGGTCGCGCCCGGTGACGCCCGACCGGCCCCGCGTCGCCGTACCGCGAGCGGAACACCCGCCCGCCGGAGCTGGTCGGCGACAGC
>NZ_CADEAU010000172.1 GCF_902825405.1 Micromonospora maritima
GGCGTGTGGCGCGGCGCGGACGGCGCGCTCGGCGCGGCGGCCGGGGTGGCCGTCACGGCGGCCAGCTACACGCTGACGACCGTCGTGCTGGCCTGGGCGGACGCCCGGGACCCGCAGCTGGTGCTGCCGTTCGGGCTGGGCCTCTACGTGGCCAAGATGACCGCGCTGGGCGGGGTGATGGTGCTCGTCGCCTCGACCGGCTGGCCGGGCCTGGTCCCGTTCTGCGTCGGCGTCGCGGCGGGTGTCGTGGTCTGGACCGGGGTGCACATCTGGTGGTTGGCCACCGTCCACGCGCGACGGCACGCGCGCTGACTCGTCCCACCCTTCGGGCGACGCGCCGGTGTGTCCGCGATCGGTCATTCTCTCAGTGGCGAGGGAGGAGTACGGTGCCTCCAGACGACTTCGCCCGCCCGTGTCCCACACAACCAGGTTGTGCGGGGGGTGAGGCACAACCTCTTCTGCTCGACTGATATCGTTCGCCCCGTCATGGCCGGTGACCAGAAACCCCCCAACACTGGCGGCTCGGGCGACGTTCCGTCCGGTGCCGGTCAGGGTTGGACCGCGCTCTCATACCTCATCGGAGGCATGCTCGTCTGGGGTTTCATCGGCTGGCTGGTCGACCGTTGGCTCGATACCGGCGGCATCGCCACCGGCATCGGGGTCGTGCTCGGCATGGCCGGGGGCATCATCCTGGTCGTCCGCCGGCTGGGCACGCCTACATAGGAAGGGACGCGGTGTTCGGACAGGCGAACGTCCTGGCTCAGGGCCAGGCGGAATTCCCACCGAGCGTGGGGGACTTCTACCTGCCCAGCATCCTGCCCTGGGGTGCGGAGAACTCGTACTGGTTCACCAAGATCACGGCGATGGTGTGGGTCGCCGTCGGTATCTTGATCATCTTCTTCCTGGTCAGCTACCGGAACCCGCAGCTCGTTCCCACCAAGAAGCAGTGGTTCGCCGAGTCCATCTACGGCTTCGTGCGCAACAACATCGCGGTGGACATGATCGGGCACGCGGGGGTGCGGTTCGCGCCGTACTTCACCACGCTCTTCTGCTTCATCCTGCTGACGAACTTCTTCGCGATCGTGCCGTTCTTCCAGATCTCGCCGAACTCGCACATCGCCTTCCCGGCGTTCCTCGCCGTGATCAGCTACGTGATGTTCAACTACGTCGGCATCAGGCACCACGGCTTCGTGAAGTACTTCAAGAACTCTCTGGTTCCGCCGGCGCCCTGGTTCATCCTGCCGCTGCTGATCCCGATCGAGCTCTTCTCGACCTTCATCGTCCGGCCGTTCTCGCTCGCCGTCCGTCTCTTCGCGAACATGTTCGCCGGCCACATGCTCCTGCTGGTCTTCACGCTCGGCGGGTTCGCCATGATCAGCGCCAACGCCTGGCTGGCGCCGGTCTCGGTGCTGTCCTGGACGATGACCATCGCGCTGACCTTCCTCGAGTTCCTGGTGATCTGTCTGCAGGCGTACGTCTTCACGGTGCTGACCGCCAGCTACGTGCAGGGCGCCCTCGCCGACGAGCACTGATCCGATCTTTCGCACCAACCGTTGTCGTCCCGCGTGAGAGTCACGCGTGATAACCAGGAGGAACCAACCAATGGACATCTACGCCGCGGTAGAGGGCAGCACCGCCGCCATCGGCTACGGTCTCGCGGCCATCGGCCCGGGCATCGGCGTTGGCCTGGTCTTCTCGGCCTACATCCAGTCGACCGCCCGCCAGCCGGAGTCGTCCCGGATGACCCTTCCCTACGTCTGGATCGGCTTCGCCGTCATCGAGGCGCTGGCGCTGCTGGGCATCGCGTTCGGCTTCATCTGGCAGGGCCAGCTCTAATCCAGCCCCCCTTCGACCGGGAGGTCTTCCATGTTCTTCCTCGCCGCTGAGGGTGGTGAGACGACCCACAACCCGATCATTCCCGTCTGGGAGGAGATCGTGGTCGGCGGGATCGCCTTCATCGTGCTCTGCTTCGTGCTGATGAAGTTCGTCTTCCCGCGCATGGAGCAGACGTTCCAGGCCCGGGTCGACGCGATCGAGGGCGGCATCAAGCGCGCCGAGGCCGCGCAGGCCGAGGCCAACCAGCTGCTCGAGCAGTACCGGGCGCAGCTCGCGGAGGCGCGCACCGACGCCGCCAAGATCCGTGACGACGCGCGGGCCGACGCCGAGGGCATCCGTCAGGACATCCTCGCCAAGGCGCGCGAGGAGTCCGACCGGGTCATCGCCGCCGGCAAGGAGCAGCTCCAGGCCGAGCGCGCCACCATCGTGCGCGAGCTGCGCACCGAGATGGGCACCATCGCGGTGGACCTGGCCAGCAAGATCGTCGGTGAGTCGCTGGCCGACGAGGCGCGTCGCAAGGGCACCGTGGACCGGTTCCTGAACGGTCTCGAGAGCACGGGGGCCCGCTGATGCAGGCCGCCAGCCGGGAGTCGTACTCCGCCGGGGTCGAGCGCCTCGACGCGTACGTCCGCGGCGCGGAGCCGTCGGCGGTGGCCACCACCGCCGACGACATCCTCTCCGTCGCCGCCCTGCTGCGGCGCGAGCCGCGGCTGCGCCGGGCGCTCTCCGACCCGGCCCGCTCCGGCGAGGACCGGGGCGCGCTGCTCACCGGGATCCTGAGCGGCAAGGTCGGCGCGGACGCGCTCGACCTGCTCGCCGCGCTGGTCTCCGGCCGCTGGTCGACCCCGTCGGAACTGCTCGACGGCGTCGAGCGGCTCGGCGTGGAGGCGCTCCTGGCGAGCGCCGACGCGGCCGGCGAGCTGGGCGAGGTCGAGGACGAGCTGTTCCGCTTCGGGCAGGTCGTCTCCGGCTCCACCGAGCTGTCCAACGCGCTCTCCGACCCGATGGCCCCGGCCGAGCGGCGGTCCGGCCTCGCCGGCCAACTGCTCGACGGCAAGGCTCGTCCGGTCACCGTCCGCCTCGTCGAGGTCGCGCTCGCGGGCTTCGGGGGTCGCTCCTTCGGCGGCGCGCTCACCCGGCTGGTCGAGCTGGCCGCGGACCGGCGGGACCGTCAGGTCGCGTACGTGACCGTGGCGGCCCCGCTGACCGACGAGGAGGAGCGACGCCTCGGTGCCCGCCTCTCCGAGATGTACGGTCGGGAGGTGTCCGTCAAGCAGACGGTCGACCCCGACGTGCTCGGCGGGGTGCGCGTACGGGTCGGCTCCGACCTGTACGACGGCACCGTCCTGCGCCGCCTCAACGAGACCCGCAACGCGCTCGCGAAGCGCTGACCAGCGTCTTGCAGCCCTGATTTCGACGCCATCGGACCGGTCGGTACCTGGTATCCCGGGCCCCTGAACTTTAAGGAAGCAGAGGATGGCCGAGCTGACCATCTCGACGGAGGAGATCCGCGGCGCCCTGGAGCGCTACGTCTCCTCCTACACGGCCGACGTCTCCCGTGAGGAGGTCGGCACCGTCGCCGACGCCGGCGACGGCATCGCCCACGTCGAGGGTCTGCCCTCGACCATGACCAACGAGCTCCTGGAGTTCGAGGACGGCACGCTCGGCGTGGCGCTGAACCTCGACGTGCGCGAGATCGGTGTCGTCGTCCTCGGTGACTTCGGCGGGATCGAAGAGGGTCAGCGCGTCAAGCGCACCGGCCGGGTGCTCTCCGTCCCGGTCGGCGACGCGTTCCTCGGCCGCGTGGTCAACGCGCTCGGCGAGCCGATCGACGGCATCGGCGACATCGCCAACGAGGGCTTCCGCGAGCTGGAGCTGCAGGCCCCGAACGTGATGGCCCGCCAGTCCGTCTTCGAGCCGCTGCAGACCGGCATCAAGGCCATCGACGCGATGACCCCGGTCGGCCGTGGCCAGCGCCAGCTGATCATCGGTGACCGGAAGACCGGCAAGACCACGGTCGCGCTGGACGCCATCCTGAACCAGCGGGACAACTGGCGCTCCGGCGACCCGACGAAGCAGGTCCGCTGCATCTACGTCGCGATCGGCCAGAAGGCCTCCACCATCGCCTCCATCAAGGGGACGCTGGAGGACGCGGGCGCGATGGAGTACACCACCATCGTCGCCTCCCCGGCCTCCGACCCGGCCGGCTTCAAGTACCTCGCGCCCTACACCGGCTCGTCCATCGGGCAGCACTGGATGTACGGCGGCAAGCACGTCCTGATCGTCTTCGACGACCTGAGCAAGCAGGCCGAGGCGTACCGGGCCGTGTCGCTGCTGCTGCGCCGCCCGCCGGGCCGTGAGGCGTACCCGGGTGACGTCTTCTACCTGCACTCCCGCCTGCTGGAGCGCTGCGCGAAGCTCTCCGACGAGCTGGGCGGCGGCTCGATGACCGGCCTGCCGATCATCGAGACCAAGGCGAACGACATCTCGGCGTTCATCCCGACCAACGTCATCTCGATCACCGACGGTCAGATCTTCCTCGAGACCGACCTGTTCAACCAGGGCGTCCGGCCGGCGATCAACGTCGGTACCTCGGTCTCCCGGGTCGGCGGCGCCGCGCAGGTGAAGCCGATGAAGAAGGTCGCCGGCTCGCTGCGGCTCAACCTGGCCCAGTTCCGTGAGCTGGAGGCGTTCGCCGCCTTCGCCTCCGACCTGGACCGCGCCTCGCAGAACCAGCTCGCCCGTGGCTCCCGCCTGGTCGAGCTGCTCAAGCAGCCGAACTACTCGCCGTACCCGGTCAACGAGCAGGTCGTCTCCGTCTGGGCCGGCACCGAGGGCAAGCTGGACGACGTCCCGGTCGGCGAGGTCCGCCGCTTCGAGTCGGAGTTCCTCCAGTACCTCCGGCACAAGCACGAGGGCGTGCTGGCCGCGATCGCGGACAACAAGTGGGGCGACGACATCATCGCCTCGCTGGACTCGGCCATCGCCGAGTTCAAGCAGGTCTTCCTGGGCAAGGAGGACGAGGTCCGCGTCAACGAGGCCCCGGCCGAGCCGCTGGAGGGTGAGCAGACCCGCGAGACGGTGACCCGCTTCCGCGACGGCACCACCGACCGCCCCGCCGAGAGCTGATCCGATGGCCGCCCAGGTACGCGTTCTCCGACAGCGGATCCGTTCCGCCAAGGGGATGAAGAAGATCACCAAGGCGATGGAGCTCGTCGCGACGAGCCGCATCGCCAAGGCCCAGGCCAAGGTGGCGGCCTCGCTGCCGTACGCCGAGGCGATCACCGGCGTGCTGACGGCGCTGGCCTCGAACGCGCGGATCGACCACCCGCTGCTCACCCCGCGCGAGCGGGTGCGGCGGGCGGGCGTCCTGCTGGTCACCGCCGACCGTGGCCTGGCCGGCGGGTACAGCTCGAACGCGATCCGGACCGCCGAGTCGCTGATCGCCCGGCTGCGCGCCGACGGCAAGGAGCCGGTGCTCTACGTCATCGGCCGCAAGGGCGTGGCGTTCTACCGGTTCCGCAACCGGGAGATCGCCGGCAGCTGGACGGGCTTCTCCGAGCAGCCGTCGTTCGACGACGCCCGCGAGGTCGGTGACACGCTGATCAAGGCGTTCACCGCGGGCGCGGACGACGCGGACGGCAGCGCCGGCGCGGACGGGATCCTCGGCGTGGACGAGCTGCACATCGTCTACACCGAGTTCAAGTCCCTGATGACGCAGAACCCGGTGACCCGGATCGTCGGGCCGATGCAGGTCGAGGACCGGCCCCGGTCCGAGGGGCTGCTGCCGGCGTACGAGTTCGAGCCGGAGCCGGAGTCGCTGCTCGACGCGCTGCTGCCGAAGTACATCAACACGCGGATCTACGCGGCGTTGCTGGAGTCGGCGGCGAGCGAGTCGGCCGCCCGTCGGCGGGCGATGAAGAGCGCCACCGACAACGCCGAAGAGATGATCGAGAAGTACACGCGTGAGATGAACTCGGCCCGTCAGGCCGGGATCACCCAGGAGATCAGTGAGATCGTCGGCGGCGCGAACGCGCTGGCCGCGTCGGGAAGTGAAGTGTGATGACTGTATCCGCAGTGGAGACCAAGACGGCCACGGGTCGCGTGGTCCGGGTCATCGGCCCGGTCGTCGACGCCGAGTTCCCGCGCGACGCCATGCCGGGTCTGTTCAACGCCCTGCACGTCGACGTGACGCTCTCCGGCGGTGAGAAGACGCTGACCCTGGAGGTCGCCCAGCACCTGGGTGACAACCTGGTCCGCGCCATCTCGATGCAGCCGACCGACGGCCTCGTCCGGGGCGCCGACGTCCGCGACACCGGCGCGCCGATCAGCGTGCCGGTGGGCGACGCGGTCAAGGGCCACGTGTTCAACGCGATCGGCGAGTGCCTCAACCTCACCGAGGGCGAGACCATCCAGGCCGACGACCACTGGGGCATCCACCGCAAGGCTCCGGCCTTCGCGGACCTGGAGCCGAAGACCGAGATGCTGGAGACCGGCATCAAGGTCATCGACCTGCTCGCCCCGTACGTCAAGGGCGGCAAGATCGGCCTGTTCGGCGGCGCGGGCGTGGGCAAGACGGTGCTCATCCAGGAGATGATCACCCGGGTGGCCCGCAACTTCGGTGGTACCTCGGTCTTCGCCGGCGTGGGTGAGCGCACCCGTGAGGGCAACGACCTCATCGCCGAGATGACCGAGTCGGGCGTCATCGACAAGACCGCGCTGGTCTACGGCCAGATGGACGAGCCGCCGGGCACCCGGCTGCGGGTCGCGCTCTCCGCGCTCACCATGGCGGAGTACTTCCGCGACGTGAAGAAGCAGGAGGTGCTGCTCTTCATCGACAACATCTTCCGCTTCACCCAGGCCGGTTCCGAGGTCTCCACGCTGCTCGGCCGCATGCCGAGCGCCGTGGGTTACCAGCCGACCCTGGCCGACGAGATGGGCGAGCTCCAGGAGCGGATCACCTCCGTCCGGGGCCAGGCCATCACCTCGATGCAGGCGATCTACGTGCCCGCCGACGACTACACCGACCCGGCGCCGGCCACCACGTTCGCCCACCTCGACGCGACCACCAACCTGGAGCGGTCGATCTCCGACAAGGGCATCTACCCGGCCGTGGACCCGCTGGCGTCCTCGTCCCGGATCCTCGCCCCGGAGTTCGTCGGCGAGGAGCACTTCGCCGTCGCCACCGAGGTGAAGCGGATCCTGCAGCGCTACAAGGACCTGCAGGACATCATCGCCATCCTCGGCATCGAGGAGCTCTCCGAGGAGGACAAGCTCACCGTCGGCCGCGCCCGCCGGATCGAGCGGTTCCTTTCGCAGAACACCTACGCCGCCGAGCAGTTCACCGGCGTCCCGGGCTCGACGGTTCCGATCGCGGAGACCATCGACGCCTTCCGCCGGATCAGCGAGGGGGAGTTCGACCACTTCCCGGAGCAGGCGTTCTTCATGTGCGGTGGCCTGGAGGACCTCAAGGCCAAGGCCAAGGACCTGATGGGTGAGGAGGGCTGAGAGCCCGATCACATCCACGGAGGCCGCCCCGACGATTGTCGGGGCGGCCTTCGCCTGTTCAGGGTGCCTCCCCTACCAGATGCCCGGTTCACCGGCAAGCGGTTCGCCGACGCGCGCGGTACCGTTCCTGACACGACTTCACATCCCGACCGTCGATCTCTGCAACGAAACGGACCCCCGCGCCCGTCTCCTTCTCGTGGGCGCGACGATTGGAGATGCTCGTGGGTAAGGGCGGCACGGACCGTGGCAAGCGGTCCATGTGGCGTGGCGTGCCCCGGTGGGCCCGGGTCAGCACCATCCTCGGCATCGTCATGATGGTGCTCAGCGGCTCGGTGCTGGTGGGCTACCACGTCCTGGTCGCCCGCTACGAGGGCTCGGTCGGCAAGGGTGACCTCTTCGGCGACCAGGCGGCCGGCGCGACGGAGAAGAAGAGCGACATCAAGGGGCCGCTCAACATCCTCCTGGTCGGCGTGGACCCCCGCACCGCGACGGCCCGCCCGCTCTCCGACTCGATCATGATCCTGCACGTGCCGGCCGGCATGGACCGCGGCTACCTCTTCTCGCTTCCGCGCGACCTGCGGGTGGAGATCCCGGCCTTCCCGAAGGCCGACTACGCCGGCGGCACCGACCGGATCAACGCCGCCATGTCCCACGGCAGCAACGTGCCCGGCAAGAACCCGAGCGCGGCGCAGGGCTTCGAACTGCTCGCGAAGACCGTCCAGCAGGTCACCGGCATCAAGCGCTTCGACGCCGGTGCCATCATCAACTTCAGCGGGTTCAAGAAGATCGTCGACGCCATGGGCGGCGTCGACATGTACATCGAGCGGGACGTCAAATCCGAGCACCTCAAGCCGGACGGCTCGCCCCGCCAGCTCAAGCCCGGCGGCGGGGGCTACCTAGGCCCGCAGGCCAGGTACGAGAAGGGCAACGCCCACCTGAACGGCTGGCAGGCCCTGGACTACGTGCGGCAGCGCTACCCGAAGAACGGGGTGCCGGACGCGGACTACGGCCGGCAGCGGCACCAGCAGCAGTTCGTCAAGGCGATGGTGAGCCAGGCGTTCAGCGCCGACGTGGTGGCCAACCCGATCAAGCTGGACCGGGTGCTGCGCGCGGCCGGGCAGTCGCTGATCTTCAACGGCCGGGGCAACAGCGTGGTCGACTTCGGAGTGGCCCTGAAGGGCATCCGCCCCGACGCGATCGAGACGATCAAGCTGCCGGGCGGCCCGATCGGAAGCGGCAGCGCCTACCGCGGCGAGCAACTGCTTCCCCCGGCGGACGACTTCTTCGCGGCCCTGCGCGCCGAGCAGTTGGACGCGTTCCTGCTGGAGCATCCCGACTTCAAGCAGAAGACCAAGTAGCCTGAGCGGGTGCGGGGCCGTCGTGGTCCGGCTCTCACCACCCGCGTTGGGTCGGCGTCGAGGGCGCGACTAGACTTTCGGCAATCCGCCGCCGCAGCAAGGAGACAGCGTGGCACAGCAGCTTCACGTCGAGCTCGTAGCCGTCGAGGAGAAGGTCTGGACCGGTGAGGCCGAGATGGTCGTCGCCCGGACGACCGAGGGTGAGCTTGGTGTGCTGCCGGGGCACGCGCCCCTGCTCGGCCAGCTCGCGGAGCCCAGCCAGGTACGCATCAAGCAGGCCGGTGGCCAGCAGGTCGCGTACGACGTCGCCGGCGGCTTCCTGTCGGTGACCGGCGAGGGCGTGACCGTCCTGGCCGAGAGCGCCACCCCGGCCACCCCGGCCCGCTGAGCCGACCCGCCGATGGAGATCGTCGAAGGGATCGGAATCGGCGTCGCGGTCATCGTCGTCGCGCTTCTGGTCCTCTTCGTCCGGCGGGCTCTGTTCACCCGTAGCGGAGGCATCATCCGGCTGAGCGTCCGGGTCACCACGGTGCTCGACGGTCGCGGATGGTCCCCCGGTTTCGGCCGCTTCGTCGGCGACGAACTCCGCTGGTACCGCATGTTCAGCTTCGCGCTGCGCCCGAAGCGGGTGCTCTCGCGCAAGGGGCTCGCGGTGGAGCGGCGCCGGTTGCCCGAGGGGCAGGAGCGCTTCTCCATGCCGTCGGACTGGGTGATCCTCCGCTGTACCAGTCACCACGCTCCGGTCGAGATCGCCATGGCGCGCTCCACGGTCACCGGATTCCTCTCCTGGCTCGAGGCCGCCCCTCCCGGGGCGGTCTCGCCGCGTCTGGCCTCCCAGGACTGGCCCGCCGCCTGACCCTGGTCGATCGTCTGGCTCCCTTCCGCGGAGGCGGCGCTCCGCCCTCCGGCCGGCTCCCGCCCTTGGCCGAGCAAGGTCCCGTCCCCGGCCGTCCGGACCGTCCGCACGCCATCCCGGCTGCTGCGGGTGCACCGCCGCTGATCGTCCGCTGATCCGAGCAGGCAGCATCACCGCCTGCCAGCGGTCCGGTCCTGGTCTGGTTCCCGCTCGCCATGATCGACTCCACGTCGGCGAGGTGGCGGCATCATCGCCCGCCGGATACGACCACCTTCCCGAAGTGGTGATCGTCCGACTACCTGCGCGCCCGTCCGTCTCTGAGTCATAGATGTACCGCCGAGGCATATCCGTTTCGAGTGGTCCCTGTCCCACCGGGGTCAGTGGGATGGGCTGTCCGGATTCGGCAGAGTGGTGGGCGGCACTCCGGGGGCGGAATCGGCGTGGGCTGGGCGGCGTTGTAGACGGGTGAACGGCCGAGCAAGGCCGCGCCGCCCGGCGCCGCGCAGAGGCCCCCGCCCCGCGAGCCAGCCGGATCCCCCAAGACTTTGTGCGCCTGACGGTGCCCACACCCGTCCCCCGGGTGTGTCGACCCCCGAATGGAGCCCCCCTGATGAACACGATTCTGCGTAAGAGCGTCCTGGG
>NZ_CADEAU010000173.1 GCF_902825405.1 Micromonospora maritima
CACCCCGGGGGTAGTCCGCTGAACGTCGCGGTGGGGCTGGCCCGGCTGGGCCGCCCCACGGCGATGCTGGCCCGGTTCTCCCGCGCCGCCCTCGGTCGCCGCCTGCGCGCCCACGCCGAGCGCAACGGGGTGGACCTGACCGCGGCGGTCGCCGACGACCGGCCCGCCACCCTGGCCGTGGTGTCGCTCGCATCCACCGGGGCCGCCGACTACGACTTCTACCTGGACGGCACGGCCGACTGGCACTGGACCGCCGAGGAACTGGCCGCCCTGCCTGCCGGCACCCGGGTGCTGCACACCGGCTCCCTCGCCGCCCTGCTCCCGCCCGGCGCGGACCGGGTGGCCGAGCTGATCTCCCGGGAGCACGCCACCGGCCGGGTGCTGGTCAGCCTCGACCCGAACGTGCGCCCGGCGATGCTCACCGATCCCGCCGGCGCCCGCCGGCGCCTGCTCGCCCTGGCCCGGCACGCGCACCTGGTCAAGGCCAGCGACGAGGACCTGGCCTGGCTCTTCCCGGGCGCCCCGGTGGAGACCGCCGCGAGTCGGTTGCGCGACCTGGGGGTACGACTGGTCGTGGTCACCCGGGGCGCGCAGGGCTCGTACGCGCTCACCGCCGGGGTGTGCCTGCACCACCCGGCCCGCCCCGTGCCCGTGGTGGACACCGTCGGTGCGGGCGACGCGTTCACCGCCGGTCTGCTCGACGCCCTGGTCGAGGCCGACGCGGCCCACCCGTCCACGGTCGGCGAGCTGGACGAGGCGAGACTGCGGCAGGTGCTCGACCGGGCCACCCGGGTCGCGGCCGTCACCTGCACGCGGGCCGGCGCCGACCCACCCCACCGCGCCGACCTGCTGTGACATATCGCCCACGCTGCGGGCCTGCGCGTTCGACGGCCGATACCTAGAGTCGGGCCATGAGCACCGACAGGGACGTGCGGGGCTGGCTCCGCCGCCGTGGCACCGACCGGATCGCGCATCCCGGAGGCACCCTCTACGCCCACCTGTGTCGGGTCGACGAACGGCTCGCCGCGCTCGGCTGCGACAGTGCGGTCCAGGCCGCGGGCCTCACCCATGCCGTCTACGGCACCGACGGGTTCGACCTCGTCCTGCTGGACCGGGCCGAGCGCGCGGTGCTGCGGGACCTCGTCGGCGTCGACGCCGAGGAGATCGTCCACCTGTACGGCGCCTGCGACCGCGGCCGCACCTGGCGGACGCTGGCCGAGACCGGGCAGGTGTTCGATCGTTTCGCCGGCCGGGTGAGAACGCCGGATCCGGCTCGACTCCGGTCGCTCGTGGACCTGAGCATCGTCAACGAACTGGACGTCGTCGAGCACGATCCGGAGATCGCCGACCGGTACGGCGCCTACTTCCGGGACCTGTTCGCCTCCTGGGCCCCGCTGGCCTCGGAGCAGGTCGTCCGCGACGCGCAGCGGGTGCTGCGGCCGTGACGCCCGACCCGCGTCCGAGGGCCCCCGAAGGCGGTCGCGTCCGGGCCGTCTACCCGGGCAGCTTCGATCCCTTCACGGCCGGGCACCTGGACGTGGTGCGCCGGGCACGCCACCTCTTCGACGAGGTGGTCGTGCTCGTCGCGGTCAACAGCGCCAAGCATCCGGGCCGCGACACCGAGGAACGGGCGTGCGAGGTCCGGGCCGCTCTGCCTTCCTCATGGACCTCCGTCACGGTGGCGGCCTGGCGCGGGTTGACCGCCATCTGGTGCCGGCGCCACGGGGCTCAGGTGATCGTCCGTGGCCTGCGGAACACCACCGACCTCCAGACCGAGTGCCAGCTCGCCGCCATGAACCAGTCGCTCGGCGTCCCCACGGTGTTTCTGCCCGCGCGGCCCGAACTGGCCGGGATCTCGTCGACCGCGGTACGCGCCGGTGAGGCACTAGGCTACGACCCTGACGCCGTGAGCCATGGGGAGAGACCGACATGTCGCAGGGACGAGCCGACCAGCCCGTCGAGGAGCTGACCTCCAAGCTGGACACCACGGTGCCGCACTCGGCCCGGGTGTGGAACTACTGGCTCGGCGGCAAGGACAACTTCGCCCCCGACCGGGCCGTCGGTGACCAGGTGCGGGCGGTCTTCCCCGAGATCGTGGAGGCGGCACAGTACTCGCGGGCGTTCCTGCGCCGCGCGGTCACGTACCTCGCCGGCGAGGCGGGCGTCCGCCAGTTCCTGGACGTCGGCACCGGCCTGCCCACGGCCGACAACACCCACCAGGTCGCCCAGGGGATCACCCCCCAGGCACGCATCGTGTACGTCGACAACGACCCGATGGTCCTCACGCACGCCCGGGTGCTGCTGACCAGCAGCGAGGAGGGCGCCACGCGCTACGTCGACGCCGACCTGCGCGACCCGGAGAAGATCGTCCAGGGCGCCTCCGCGACGCTGGACTTCACCGAGCCCATCGCGTTGATGATGCTCGGTGTCATGGGACATGTGCGGGAACCGGCCGAGGCACGGGCCATCGTCGACGCCCTGGTCTCCACGCTGCCGTCCGGCAGCTTCCTGGCGATGTCCGACGGCACGGCCACCAGCGAGCGGGTGATCGAGTCGCACCGGCAGTACAACGAGAGCGGCGCCGTGCCGTACCACCTGCGCGAGGTCGCCGACTTCACCGCCTTCTTCCACGGCCTCGACCTCGTCGAGCCGGGTGTCGTGCCGCTCGGTCGCTGGCGTCCGGAGAGCGAGCCGACCGCCGTCGTGGACGGCTACTGCGGGGTCGCCCGCAAGCCGTGACCCGCGGACGCCGACTCGCGCGGCACCGGAGGCTCGCACCGTCCCGGTGATCGCCTGCGGCCGTGCACGTCGACGAGGCCATCGATCTGGCCGAGGAACTGGTTCGCCGGGACTATCCGCCGGCGTGGGTGGTGCGACACCCGGGGCCGGGCGTGGACGTCAGCGGCCCCGGCTGGTCCCGCCGTGCCGCGAGGTGACGGCCGACCGCGATCCCGAGCGCCGCGCCGATGCCGGCGGGAGCGGCGGCGACGGCCAGAACGAGGGCGTCCCCGGCGGCGCTGTGGTGGGGAGAGCCCAGCCATGTGCCGGCGTGGAAGGAGCAGAGCAGCACCAGCACCACGGGCCAGATCCGATGGTTCCGGCGACCCCTCACCAAGCCGACCAGCAGGCCGGCGACGGTGAGTCCGATCGTCATGACGAGGAGAGCGGTGGGGGCGCGTTCGATCGAACCGCCGGCGCTCGCCGCGAACCAGCCCGTCGGCATGCCGAGCCCGACCGCGAGGATGCCCGCCGTCAGCGGGCTGCCGATTCGCACCACCGGACCGTAGCAACCGGCGACGAGCCCTTGTCGTGTGCGCGGACGCTCCAGCCGCACCCAGGCCCTCCGGGGCCGCGAGGGAGCGACGGGGGGTACGGTGCATCGCCATGAGCTACGACCTGATCTTCGTGCCCCGGGGCGACGACCAGTCGTGGGACGACGCGTTGGAGGCGGCCGAGGAGACTGACGACGACGCGCGCCCACGCGGCGAGGCGTGGGCCCGACTGGTGACTGCGGTGCGGCAGGTGCTCGGTGAGGTCTCCGTCTTCGAGGGTGCCCACCACTACGAGCTGACCCACGAGCCGACCGGTATCCAGGTCAGCTACTTCGCCGGCGAAGCGGCGATCACCGTCCCCTTCTGGTATCGGGGCGCGGAAGCCCAAGCGGTCGTCGCGGCGATGTACCGGCTCGGCGAGACTGTCCAGGCGGTCACGGGCCTAGCCGGGTACGACCCCCAGATGGAGCTGCCGATGGCGGACGCCGTCGCGCGGGCGGGGGATGCGGTCAGGATGTTCGACGAGGTGGCATCGTCCTTCGCGGCCCGGGGGATCTCCAGCCCAGCAACGGTTGAGCGGATCGCCTCCGGCGGTCAGCGCGTCGGGTCTGGGGTGACCGGCTGCCGGAGGATGGTGCGCTGCCTGTCGGGCGCGACCCGGCGGAAGTCGCTGAGGTAGATCTCGTGGTGCTTCCCGGTCATCCGGAGCCGGTTGCCGGGGACGTACTCGTGGTGCAGCCGGTCGAGCACCTCGGCCTCGTCGTCGAACGAGCCGACGTGCAGCGTCTGCACGCAGCGTCCCTCGGACAGCGTGTCGAGGCGGACGTCGTCGAGGCGGGCCGGTGGGTTCCTGGCGCCGGCCTGCGCGACGGCGTCGGTGACCATGGCCGGCTCGATCCAGTCGGGCACCATGAGCAACAGCGTCCAGTTCCACTGTGACTTCTGCCGTGCGGTGGTGAACGAGGCCATGTCCTCGGCCCACCACAGACCCTCCAGGGGCGGGACGACGTAGTCGCGTCCGAGGTCGCGCTTGCTGGCGAACTTCAGCTTGTACGCCGTCGGGTAGAGCGCCTCGACCGCCTGGGTGAAGGCGGGCGAGGTGTTGGGGTCGCCGTGGCCGTCGATCATGAGGTATCGCATGTCCGGCACGTCGACCAGCCGGAACCGGCCCTGCGGGGCGCGGTAGGCGTCAAGCGTCTTCTTGAAGTCGATCTTCTGTGCGGTCGTGTTCGTCATGGGGCACCTGGACTCGGGTGGCGAGCCACTGCCTCTCTGCCTGCATCAGGCTCAGGGAGTAGGAGAAGACCTCGCGCGCCGCGTGCGGGAGGGACGCCTGCGCGCCCTGGGCCGCCCGGACCGCGGCGATCCGGGCGGCGAGCTGGGTCAGCCGGGTACGCAGCGCCTGCGCGTACTGCTGCGGGGTGAGCAGGCCCAGGTTGGCCACGCCGACCAGCAGCGGCTGCGGGTGTGGTCGTGCCTCGGCGATGAGGGCCAGCGTGGTGTGCGCGGCGACTCGGCGGCCCTCGTCGGTGGGGTGGAAGACGCGGCGGGACCTGGCGGCGGCCGGCGCCTCCGGGACGTGGAGCAGACCGCGCTGTTCCAGCTTGGCGAGCAGGTAGTAGATCGAGGAGAACCCGATGTCGGTCCACTGCCGGATGCCCCGCTGCTCGATGACCCGCTCCAGGTCGTAGCCGTGCTGCGGTCGTTCGACGACCAGGCCCAGGACGGTCAGTTCGGCGGGGGTCAGCTCCACCCGCTTACTCTAGCACTAGAATATTCGCCTGCGTGCGGTCCGTGGTCGTCTCCTGGACCGGTCAGCCGACCGGGCGGCTCACCACGTCCCGGACCGCGAGGAAGTCGGCGGTGTGGTCGGCCTGGGGCTTCGACGACGCGAAGCTCACCACCCCCACCGTCTCCCCGTCCGCCCAGCCGCACGAGGTCAGGTAGCCGCCGTCCTCGGTACGTCCCCGCCCGCAGCGGGCCTCGCCCCCGAGCGCGCCCGCGTCGACCGCGGCGGCCTTGGTGATGCGGTACGGCCTGAGTGCCCGGTCCAGGACGGCGACCGGATCGGCGATCGTCCCCGACGCTCCGCTGACGAAGACGATGTCCCCGTCGGGCGAACCGTCCTCGTAGGCCTCGCCGATCGCGCTGGTCGGCTGACCGACCTCGCGCTTGAGCTGCTCCAACTGCTGGACGGCAGCGCCGTACAGCGCCCTGCTCGTCGTCTTCGGCAGACCGAGGAGCGTCGTCGGCGCGGACAGTTTCCGAGGTGGCGGCGTGCTGGCCGACGCCGACGCCGACGCGGCGGAGGCCGGCGACGCGGCCCGCGGGCCGGGCGCCGACGACGTGCAGGCGGCACCCAGCAGGAGCGCGGCGGCCAGCACGGAGGTGGTCGCGACGGCGGCTCGCGCCGTCGGAGTACGGCGAGTCGTCACGATGGCGCCCCTCTCGACAAGTGATCGAGGCGGAGCCTAGACGAGAGGGCATGTCGACATCGGAGCGGCGCGGGAGGAGGGCGGTCGCCACGGGTCAGCGGGTGAGCGGCACGGGACGGCAGAATTCCGGAATGCGTCGAGAGACCAGTGGCTCGGGCCGTACGGACGGACGCCGCGCCGGAGGCGTCCCGGTGCCCGGCCCGGCGACGGGCGGGCGGACCGCGGGCCGTCGCCTCGGTCTGGCTTCGGCCGCGGTCGCCGCGGTCCTCGTCGTCGTGGGGCTGGTGATCCTCTCGCCCGTCGCGCTGAGGGCGGTGAGCGCGGGCGGCGCGGAGGACTGGAGCCGGCTGAGTGACGTCGGCCAGACCTACGGGGCGGCGTCGGCGGTCCTGTCGGCGCTCGCGCTCGGCGGCGTCGCGGCGTCGCTGCTGCTCCAGGCCCGCCAGAGCAGGGCGGAACGGATCCAGGCCATCCGCGGCTTCCACACCGACCTGATCACGATGCAGCTCGACGACCTGCCCGTCTACCTGCCCTGCTGGGGCCCGCTGGACCTGCCCGACGACACCGCCAGGCGGCAGCACATCTACACCAACCTGCTGATGCAGTACGCCTGGATGGGCTACGAGATCGGCACCATCCCGGAGCCGCTGCTCCGGGACATGCTGGCCGGCATGTTCCGCGGCGACGTCGCCCCGCGCTTCTGGCCGATGGCGCGGACTTCCTGGACGGCGAGCACGGCGGGGACGAGACGGGGACGACGGTTCCTCCGCATCGTCGACGAGGAGTACGCGAGATCGGCGCCGGTGGGGCCGGCGGTGCGCGACGCGGTGTCCGACGATCGTCCCGCTACCGCCCCGGTGCTGGGCTACGTCGTCCTCGGCGTGGCGGCGAGTGTCTCGGCGGGCCTGGTGTGGCGTCGGCGGCGATCGGCTCGTACGCGGGCACGTCGGCCGGGTGCGTGACCACCGTGGGGGTCTCGGGAGCCGTCAGTGTGGCGGCCACAGGCCGCGACGCGCCAGCCGGTCGAGGTGGTCCAGCAGCCGCGTCTCGCTCCGGAGCACCCGGCTCCGCTCCGGTTCACCGAGGCCGACGAGCGGATCGGGGAGCGTCCGGTCCGACGGCACGCGGACCATCGCTCCCGCATAGGTCCGGCACCGGGAACACCAGCTCAAGCCGACGCATCGCTCGTACAGCGGGGAGCCCGGCGGGTGGTACCGGTAGGTGTGGGAGTGGACGACGCCGTCGCACTCCGGGTCGCGGTGGATGTCCCGGGCGTGGCGCACGGAACGCTTGTGCCAGCGCCACCGCGCCCACGTCTCGTGCCCGCCGTCCACGGCCGGAGTGTTCCACGGTGCGGGGCGGGCGAGAAGAGGGTGACGCCGTGGGCTGCGGCGCCGATCCGCGGGTGGGGGCGGTGATGTCGATCCGCTCGACGGGCCAACCTCACCGCAGCTCGGCGTGCGCCTCGGCGAGGAAGCGGTCCCGGTCGTCGCCGTGGGCGATCGCCGCGTCGTAGAGGGCGCCGATCGCGGCGGCCAGCGGGTCGTCGTCGACCAGGGCGGTCAGGGCGGGGAACGCGGCGGCCTGCTGGAGCATCTCCGTGGCGCCCCGCGCGCCGAACGCCTTCGGGTTCGGGCGCAGCGGGACGGTGGTGCGGGGCACCTCGGGGTCGGAGAGCAGCCGGCGGTACGCGGCGGCGCCGCGCTCCTCGGTGAAGGCCCGGGGGAGTGGGCGACCGGCTTCGGCGGCGGTGAGGGCCTCGGCGATCCAACCGAGTTGCTCCAGCCCGGCCACCCGCATCGCGCGGCGGGCCGCCCAGCAGGCCACCTCCCGCTGGCGGGTGGCGGGCAGCGCGTCGAGCCGGTCGAGCAGCCGGCGGTCCATCCGCGCCAGGGACTGCGTCTGACCGCCGAGCTTACGGATTCGATCGGACGGCGGTGGGCCGCCCCACCGCTCGGCCTCCTGCGCGGCGCGGAATCGGCGGTTCTTCTCGGCCCGCGCGGTCGCCTCGGCGGCCTGCCGCCGCAGCGTCTCGACCCACGGGTACGTCGCGCCGCCGTCGAGCAGGTGGTCCCAGATCAGGCCGAGGGCGACGGCGTGCCGGCCGCGCACTCCCTCGTGCCGCAGCGTGACGCCGTCCGGGCCGCTGGTGAGCCGCACCGTGGTGGGTTCGTCGTCCGGCAGGGTGGTCAGCGGGTCGGGGAAGATCGGCGCGTCGGCGGTCGCCCACGACCACGTCAGGGTCTCCGCGTCGACAGGCCTAAGGCGCACCTCCAGGTCACCGACCGGCAGCACGCCCACCGGCAGCTCGACCGGCCCGGGCCGGTGACGGACCACCGTCACCCGGGCCAGGCCGGTGTCGTCCTCGTAGGGGTCGGGCGGAAGCGGCGGCAGGATCGCCGGCCGGGTCGACGGGCGCGGCACCAGGGACAGCATCGCCCACTCGGCGGCCCTGGCCGGCTTCTGCTCCCAGCCGCGCGCGCCGGGGTCGGCCCGCACGGTGCGGCACCCCGTCTCCTCGCCGATCGCCCAGACGTGCAGCTCGTGCTGCTCGGGTGGGTCGTCGTCGGTGCGTACCGTCTCGTGCAGGCGGTGGCGGGCGTGCACCCGCACCCGGATCAACCCGCGCGGCACGGCGACGTCGACGAGGGCCTCCGCGACGCCGCCCATCAGGCCGATCACCGACAGCCGGCCGCTCGGGCTCCAGAGCGTCGCCTCGCTGATCGCGTCCCAACCGGAGTCGACAAGGGTCGGCGGCCCGGACCGGACACGCAGGCGTGCCTCGATCGGTGCGGTGTGGACGCCGCAGAAGCCGGTGAGCTGACTCGGCCCGCCCACGTGCAGGAGGTCGTCGCCCACGGTGTAGATCGGCGTACCGGGCGCACCCGGCACGGTGACCACCTGGTACTGGCAGTAGTCGACGTGCAGCCGCGCCCAGGCGGTCATGCGGCGACCTGCCGCAGCACCGTGGGGTCGGTGATCGTGTCGTCGGCGGCGAGCATGATCGCCTTGGACAGGATCGTCGACAGCATCGGGTCGTCCTCGAACGGCAGGTGCAGCCGCCCGGTGCCCCCGCGTGCGGGGACGATGCACAGGTAGGCGTCGTTGGGCTCCATCAAGATGTTGCCCGAGCCGAGGTGGATCCGGTAGCCGCGCAGGTTGCCGCGGACGTGCAGGTAGCGCTCGGCCAGGGTGACCCGGCCGGCGATGGCCATCCGGGGGAGAAGCCGGGCCAGGGCGTCCCGGCGCACCTGCGCCGACGGGGTCAGCGCCCCGACCACCGTGCGGTGCCAGTAGTCGCGGAACCGGTCCTCGCCGCCGTCGGCCCACTGCGGGTCGGTGGCGATCGAGGTGACGCCGACGAACAGGTCCACGTCGCGCATCGCCTCGGTGAACACCAGCGGCGGCACGTCCGCGACCGGCGCGGGTTCCCAGGTCGCGCCGTCCTGCCTGGCGAAACGCACCTGGTCGGTGGAGCAGTGGTGGACGTCGTAGTCGCGCCGACCGTCGGTCTCGACCAGCTGGTGGTGGAAGGACGCCCGCCACGTGCCGCCGCCGAAGAGCTTCGTGGCCTCGCTGTCGTAGCCGCCGTCCCACGTGCCGAGGTAGCCGGCCTGCCAGCCGCGGCCGCGCATGAGCGCGTTGGCCTGGCGGTAGCGCAGGATGTGCGCGGCGAACCGGTTGGAGTAGGTGCGCGTCCGCTCCTCGGCCGGGGTGAGCAGGTAGACCTCGCGGAAGGCCTGCTTGAACGGTTGCGTCAGGCCGGTGGCGAGCACCCGCTCGCGCCAGGCGAGGGTCTCGTCGACGCGAGCGCGGATGGGATGCCACAGCCGCACCCGGTCACCGCGCGCCGGCCGCCCGTCGAGGCCGACGACCGTCCACCCGTCGGCGTCCGCGCGGGGCAGGCCCGCCGACCACTCCTGCCCGTCGGCGCTGGTCTCCCAGATCAGCCGGCGTCCGTACGTCCCGGTGACCGGGTGGTCCAGGAAGCGGGACACCCAGTCCCGGACGGCCCAGATGCGCTCCTCGGACAGCAGCGCCTCCACCCGCAGCCGCTCGGCGGCAAGCGTCGCGTTCACGCCCTTCACCACGTCGCGCAGCTGCTTCAGCTCGTCGGCGTGCGTCGCCTTGACCGCCGCCGGGACGCCCTTGAGCGCGGTGCCGCCGCGGGCGAAGGCCAGGCGCGCCTTCTCGCCCACCACCCGCACCGTCGCCTCGTACGGGCCGACCTGGACGCGCCGGCTCCCGTCGGAGTCGAGCCCGTGGTCGTCGACGGCGAGTTCCATCACCTCGCTGAGGGACCATCCCCGCAGGGCGCCGAGGCCGGCCAGCGCGGTCTGCACCCGGGCGCGCACCGCCTTGTTCTTCACGGTCGCCGCGAGCCGCGCCAGGGTCCGCACCGGCGCCTCACCGTCGCGCTCCGCGAGCAGGCGCACGGCCGCGATCGCGGTGCGCTGCGCGTGCGGGAAGCCGGA
>NZ_CADEAU010000174.1 GCF_902825405.1 Micromonospora maritima
GGCCCGGTGCCGGCCGGACCGGAGCCGGTCGGCGGCCCGCCAGGCGTCGTCGAGCGCGTGGCTGACGGTCCGGGCGTCCCCGGCGACCAGCCGCAGCAGCGCGTCGCCCTCGTCGACGCCGAGGAGCTTCGCCACGCCGTCGCGTTCCTGCGCGACCAGGCGGTCGACCCGGCGGCCCACCTGCTGGTGCAGGGCGTCGCGGGTGTCCAGCAGCCGCCGGTGCGCGGCGTGCACGGCCGGGCGGAGCGCGTCGGTGACGCCGGCCGTGGCGATGGCCCGCAGGATGCCCACGTCGCGCAGCCCACCGGCGGCCTCCTTGAGGTCGCCCTCCAGCAGGAACGCCAGCTCTCCGTGGGCCTCCCAGCGGGCGGTGGTGATCTCCCGCAGGCCGGGCAGGTGCCGGATCGCGGTACGCCGCCAGTGGTCGGTGGCGGTGCGGGCGAGTTGGTCGGTCAGCGCCGGGTCGCCGGCCACGTGCCGGGCGTCGAGCAGGCCGAGGGCGACCTTGACGTCGTCCTGGGCCACCGACAGCGCCTCGGCGACCGTGCGCACCGAGTGGTCCAGCCGCAGCCCGGCGTCCCAGACCGGATACCAGAGCGAGGCGGCCAGCTCGTCGATGCCGGGCACCCCGGCGTGCAGCAGCACCAGGTCGAGGTCGCCGTAGGGGGCGCACTGGCGGCGGCCCAGGCCACCCACCGCGACCAGCGCGACGCCGGGCCGCTCCGGGAAGATCCCGCGCAGCCAGGTGTCGAGCGCGTCGGCACGCGCGGAGCGGGCCGCCGCGCCGATGCCCCCGGGTACGCCGACGACCTCGTTGACCACGGGCGGGCCGCCCCCGGTGGGGCCGGTCTCCGTGGTCAACGAGGTCACGTCGGCGGGTCCCGTCGTCAGAGGGCGTCGAGCCCGCGCTCGCCGGTGCGTACCCGGACGACCTCCTCGACGCCGGTCACCCAGACCTTGCCATCGCCGATCTTGCCGGTCCGGGCGGCGCCGACGATGGCGTCCACGATCTTGTCGACGTCCATCTCGTCGGTGAGCACCTCGACCCGGATCTTGGGCAGGAACTCGACCGTGTACTCGGCACCCCGGTAGACCTCGGTGTGCCCCTTCTGCCGACCGTAGCCCTGGACCTCGCTGACGGTCAGCCCGGCCACGCCGAGCGCGTGCAGGGCCTCCTTCACCGCGTCCAACTGGTACGGCTTGATGACCGCGGTCACCAGCTTCATGTCCAACCCCTCCATCCCAGGAACGTTAACCGGCGACCTTCTCGCTGACCGGCGCGGACTCGTCCGCCTCGTCGGCGGGCTCCGGGGTCGGCCTGGTGCCGCCGATCCCGGCCATGGCGAACGCGCTCGTGCTGCTGCCCGTGGTGGGCGACAGGTCGTACGCGCTCTCCGCGTGCTCGGCGACGTCGATGCCGTCGACCTCGGCCTCGGCCGACACCCGGAAGCCGATCGTCTTCTCGATGGCGAATGCGAGCAGCCAGGCGACCCCGGCCGACCAGACGGTGACGATCAGACCGGCCAGCGCCTGCCGGCCGAGCTGGGTCAGGCCGCCGCCGTAGAACAGGCCGTCGGAGGCGCCGACCACGTCGCTGATCGCGCCGTTGACCGAGTTGGTGGCAAAGAAGCCGAGCCAGAGCGACCCGATCCAGCCGCCGACGAAGTGCACGCCGACCACGTCGAGGGAGTCGTCGTAGCCGAGCTTGTACTTCAGGCTGATGGCGAGCGCGCAGACCGCACCGGCGACGATGCCGAGCAGGACCGCCGCCCAGGGGGCGATGAAGCCGCAGGCCGGGGTGATGGCGACCAGGCCGGCGACCGCGCCGGACGAGGCGCCGACCATGGTCGGGCGGCCGTCCTTGATCCGCTCGACCAGCAGCCAGCCGAGCACCGCCGCGGCGGTGGCGAGCTGGGTGTTGAGGAACGCCAGACCGGCCACCGAGTCGACGGTCAGCTCGGAGCCGGCGTTGAAGCCGAACCAGCCGAACCAGAGCAGACCGGCGCCGAGCGCGACGAGCGGGATGTTGTGCGGCTTCATGCCCTCGCGGGGCCAGCCGATCCGCTTGCCGAGCACCAGGGCCACGCCGAGCGCCGCCGCACCGGCGTTGATGTGCACCGCGGTGCCGCCGGCGAAGTCCAGCGCGTGCAGCTTGGCGCCGATGATGCCGCCGCCCCACACCCAGTGCGCGACCGGGAAGTAGACCAGGGTGGCCCAGCCGAACGCGAAGAGCAGCCAGCCGGCGAACTTGGCCCGGTCGGAGATCGCGCCGCTGATCAGCGCGACGGTGATCACCGCGAAGACCATCTGGAACGCCATGAACACGTAGAGCGGGACGCCGATGCCGCTGGGGTTCTCCGCCGTGGCGCCCCAGAGGTCGGTCTCGGCGAGGAACGTCTTGGTGCCGAGGTAGGCGCCGGGGTCACCCCAGAGCCCGTTGACGTCGCTGCCGAACGCGACGCTGAAACCGTAGAACCACCACAGAACAGAGATGAGCCCGATGGCCGAGAAGCTCATCATCATCATGTTGAGCACGCCCTTGGACCGGTTCAGACCGCCATAGAACAGCGCCAGCCCGGGGGTCATGAGCAGCACGAGAGCGGTCGAAACCAGCAGCCAAACGGTGTTGCCGCCGTCGATCGTCGGTGCTTCAGGCACGCTGGCCTCCTAAAGGTGAAGTTCCCTCCTTCGCGGCTTCCGGGGCAGCGTCGCCCGTACGCCGGTTGCGCGGAAGCTTGGTCGGCCGCTGTTTCCTTCACCGACACCGCTCGATTTCCGACACGTGACGGGTTGTTTCCGGCGTGTGACGAACGCCGATCTTGCTCAGCGCAGCGCGTACTCCAGGTGGTGCCGCTCGTAGTCGAGCAGGCGAAGGTCCCGCATCGGCCGGCGCAGGTGGCCCTTGTGCACGATCCGGACGAACGCCGGCTCACCGGCGGCGGCCATCCGCCGGATGCCCTCGACGTGGTCGACGATGCGCTTGCGGATGGTGCGGATGAGCCGGTGCCGGTCCCGCGGGATCAGCCCGTACGCGTCGGCGAACAGACGCAGCCGGCGCGGCCGGTCGGGGCGCTTCCAGCCGAGCGTGATCGAGTCGCGGTCGGAGAAGATCGGCACCCAGGTCCACGCCGCGTACGCCACGTCGTAGATGCGGGCACCGGGCGAGGCCAGGTCGAAGTCGATCAGCCCGAGCGTGCCGTCGGGCCGCCAGATCACGTTGTGCGGCGCGGCGTCGTGGTGGCAGATGACCTCGGTGTCCGGCGGGGGCGGCCCGAACGAGCGCCAGACCGCGCCGGGCGGCGGGGTGAAGCCGTACTGGGCGTCGTGGAACATCCGCAGCATGGTGGCCACGGTGACCAGTGCCTCGTCGGTGACCCAGTGCGGGGCGAGCGGATATTCCCCGCACTCCCCCTCCAGGTACGACAACACCTCCCGGTTGCGCTCGTCCATGCCGAGCGCGCGGGGCGCCCCGGTGAAGCCGACGTATTCCAGGTGGCGCAGCAACGCGTGCACCGAGGGGGTCCACGGGCCCGCGTTGCGCCGGACCGTGTCCCCCACGCGGACCACGGTGCTCACGTTCCCGCCGTGCAGCGGGATCTCCTGCGAAGTCACGTACGGTCTCCCGAGGCGTGGCGACGGGTGGCTGGGGTCGCGCCACCCCGCGTAGGCGCGATCGTCAGTCGTCACGGGAGAGGCTACGCGTCCCGGGCGAGCGGCTCGGTCCCGAGCAGCGCGTCGACGAACTGCGCCGGGTCGAACGGGGCCAGGTCGTCCTTGCCCTCGCCGAGGCCGACGAGCTTGACCGGGATGCCGAGCTTGCGCTGCACGGCGATCACGATGCCGCCCTTGGCGGTGCCGTCGAGCTTGGTCAGCACCACACCGGTGACGTTCACCGCCTCGGTGAAGACCCGCGCCTGCTCCAGCCCGTTCTGGCCGGTGGTGGCGTCGAGGATCAGCAGCGTCTCGTCGATCGGGCCGTGCTTCTCCACCACCCGCTTGACCTTGCCCAGCTCGTCCATCAGGCCGATCTTGTTCTGGAGCCGGCCGGCGGTGTCGATGAGCACGGTGTCCACGCCGGTGTCGATGCCGCGCTTGACCGCGTCGAACGCGACGCTCGCCGGGTCGGCGGCCTCCGGGCCGCGGACCGTCTCGGCGCCCACCCGGCCGCCCCAGGTCTCCAGCTGGTCGGCGGCGGCGGCCCGGAACGTGTCGGCGGCGCCGAGCAGCACGCTGCGGCCGTCCGCCACCAGCACCCGGGCGATCTTGCCGCAGGTGGTGGTCTTGCCGGCGCCGTTGACGCCGACCACCAGCACGACCGCCGGGACACCCTCCTTCGGCGCGGTGCGCAGCGACCGGTCCATGCTCGGGTCGAGCGCGTTGACCAGCTCGGCGGCGAGCAGGGTGCGCAGCTCGTCGGTGGTCCGGGTGCCGAGCACCCGGGTCCGCTCCCGCAGCCGGTCGACGATCTCGCGGGTGGAGTCGACGCCGACGTCGGCGGTGATCAGGCTGTCCTCGATCTCCTCCCAGGTGTCCTCGTCGAGCCGGTCCCGGCTGAGCAGGCCGAGCAGGCCCTTGCCGAAGGCGTTCTGCGAGCGGGACAGCCGGGAGCGCAGCCGGACCAGCCGGCCGGCGGTGGGTTCGGGCACCTCGACCGGGGGCGCCTCCACCGGCGGCGCCTCGACCACCACGCCTGTGGTCAGCTCCGCCTCCGGGGCCTCGACCGGCGGGCCGGCCAGGTCCTCCTCGGCGCGGGTGTCGACCTCCGTCTCGGGCAGCGGCGGCTGCGGGCGCCGGCGCAGCCGGGGCACCACGAGGCTCAGGCCGCCGATGATCAGCACGCCGAGCAGGGCGAGAGCGACGAGGAGGTATTCCTTCATGCCCGAAATCCTGTCAGATGCCGGCGACGGCGTCCCACTCACCGCCTCGGCACGCGAACAACCTGCGGGTACGCTCGCGGCTGGAAGGCGTACCGCAACCGCCGGCCGGGTAGGAAGAGCGAAACGATCTTGTCGGAGGTAACGTCGTGCCCGGTTCCCGCCTGCTCATCGGCCCACTCCTGCGACGGGTCGTCGACACGCGGGCGACGATCTGGGTGGAGACGAGCGCGCCCGCGGTGGTCACCGTCCGCACGGCCGGCGGCGCGACCGGCAGCGCACCCACCTTCTCCGCGTACGACCACCACTACGCGATCGTGGTGGTGACCGGGCTCACCCCGGACAGCACCACGGAGTACGAGGTGCTGATCGACGACGAGGTGGCCTGGCCGCTGCCGGGCGACGCGTTCCCGCCCAGCGTGATCCGCACCCGCGCGCTCGACGACACGGACCAGCCGGTGCGCCTGCTCTTCGGCTCCTGCCGGGAGACCACCCAGCACTCCACCGCGCGCAAGCTGCCGCCGGACGCGCTGGACGCGTACGCCCGGCGGGTGATGGCCGCGCCCGACGAGGTCACGCTGCCCGACCTGCTGGTGCTGCTCGGCGACCAGGTCTACGCCGACGAGACGTCGCCGACCGTGCGCCGGCTGCTCAAGCGCCGCCGGCGGCGGCCGAAGGACGCCCCGGCGACCCAGGTGGTCAGCTTCGACGAGTACACGAAGCTCTACCTGGAGTCGTGGCGGGACCCGGAGATCCGCTGGCTGCTCTCCACCGTGCCGAGCGTGATGATCTTCGACGACCACGAGGTGATCGACGACTGGAACACCTCGCAGTCCTGGCGCGCGGACATGCGCGAGGAGCCGTGGTGGGCCGAGCGGATCCGCAGCGGCCTCGCCTCCTACTGGGTCTACCAGCACCTGGGCAACCTGAGCCCGGACGAGATCGCCGCCGACCCGGTGTACGCGAAGGTGGTCGCCGCCGAGGACGCGACCGGCGTGCTGCACGAGTTCGGCGAGCGGGTCGACAAGGAGGCCGACCTGGCGCACGACACCGAGCGCTGGCGGGCCGTGCAGTACCAGTGGAGCTACGCGCTCGATCTCGGCCGCACCCGGCTGGTCATGCTGGACAACCGCTCCAGCCGGGTGCTCCTGCCGGGCAACCGGGCGATGCTGCCGCCGGGCGAGTGGTCGTGGTTCCTGGACCAGGCGCACGGCGTCTACGACCACCTGGTGGTGGGCAGCTCGCTGCCCTGGCTGCTGCCGCCGGGCATCCACCACGTGGAGTCGTGGAACGAGCGTCTCGCCGACTCCGGCCGGCCCTGGGTGGCCCGGCTGGCCGAGCAGATGCGCCGGGCCTGGGACCTGGAACACTGGGCCGCGTTCCGGCGCTCCTTCGAGGCGCTCGGCGAGCTGTTCGCCCGGCTGGGCAGCGGCACCGCGCCGCGCACCGGGGCGCGGGTGGGCGCCGGGCCGGCGTATTCCCGGCCGGCCTCGATCAGCGTGCTCTCCGGCGACGTGCACCACTCGTACGTGGCCCGGGCCCGGTTCGCCGACCGGTCGGTGAAGACGCCCGTGCACCAGCTCACCTGCTCGCCGATCCACAACCAGGTGCCGGCCGCGATGCGTCCGCTGATGACGCTCGGCTGGAACCCGGGGCCGTCCGGGGCGGCCCGGGCGCTGGCCCGCTCGGCCGGGGTGCGCCGGCCGCTGGTGCGGTGGCGGAAGCTGGCCGGGCCCTACTTCGGCAACGCGGTGGCCACGCTCACCCACTCGGGCCGGTCGGCCGCCGTGGTGATCGAGGGCACCACCAGCGAGGGCGAGTTGCGTCCGGTGGCACGCCAACAGCTCAGCGACGGCGAGTGAGTACCCTCTGAGCGTGGACGAGACGCTGCGCGCCGTGGAGCACGAGTTGACCGCGTTGCTGCGTCGCGGCCGGGCGTTGTCCTGGGAGATCGCCCGCGAGGTCCACCCGAACCTGGAGCCGAACGCCTACGGCCTGCTGCTCTGGCTGCGCCGCTCGGGTTCGATCCGGCTCACCGACCTGGCGGTGAAGCTGGGCATCGGCAAGGGCACGTTGAGCCGGCAGATCGGTGGCCTGGAGGCGTTGGGCCTGGTCCGCCGCGATCCGGATCCGACCGACCGGCGGGCCGCCCAGCTCAGCCTCACCGAGGAGGGCACCAGGCGGTTCGACGCGGCCCGGGCGGCTCGACTCGGACAGATCCGGCGTTCGCTGGAAAACTGGCCGAAAGAGGACGTGGCGGACTTCGCCCGGTTGATGCACCGGTTCAACGAGACGTTCTGACCCGGCCGTCCGGGGAATAGGAGTCCCGCCACTCGCGGTTGTTGCTTGAGGCAACCAAGCCATACGGTTGCCCGAGGCAACCCGTTCCCTCTCCTTCTCCGGAGGCACTCCACGATGACGCAGGCGACAGCGCCCAGCCGGGCGACCGCCGTCGACATGTCCCACCGGCAGATCCTGGAGGCCCTCTCCGGCCTGCTGCTGGGGATGTTCGTCGCGATCCTCTCCTCCACGGTCGTCTCGAACGCGCTGCCGCGGATCATCACCGACCTGCACGGCAGTCAGTCCGCGTACACCTGGGTGGTCACCTCCACCCTGCTGGCCACCACCGCCACCACCCCGATCTGGGGCAAGCTCGCGGACCTGACCAGCAAGAAGGTCCTGGTTCAGCTCGCCCTGACGGTCTTCGTGCTGGGCTCGGTGCTCGCCGGGCAGGCCCAGTCCACCGGCGAGCTGATCGCCTGCCGCGTGGTCCAGGGCGTCGGCGCCGGCGGCCTCACCGCGCTGGCCCAGGTGATCATGGCGACGATGATCGCCCCGCGCGAGCGCGGCCGCTACAGCGGCTACCTCGGCGCGGTCATGGCCGTCGGCACCATCGGCGGCCCGCTGATCGGCGGCGTGATCGTCGACACCGACTGGCTCGGCTGGCGCTGGTGCTTCTACGTCGGGGTGCCGTTCGCCGTGCTCGCGCTGGTCGTGCTCCAGAAGACGCTGCACCTGCCCGTGGTCAAGCGGAAGGTGACGATCGACTGGTGGGGCGCCACCCTGATCACCGCCGCCGTCTCGCTGCTGCTCGTCTGGATCACCCTGGCCGGCGACCGGTACGACTGGATCTCCTGGCAGAGCGCCGTCATGGTGGTCGGCGCGGTGCTGCTCGGGGCGCTCGCCGTCCGGGTCGAACAGCGCGCCGCCGAGCCGATGATCCCGCCGCGGCTGTTCCGCAACCGCACCATCACCCTCGCCGTGGTCGCCAGCGTCGCGGTCGGCGTCGGCATGTTCGGCGCCTCGGTCTTCCTCGGCCAGTACTTCCAGATCGCCCGGGGCGAGAGCCCCACCATGTCCGGCCTGATGACGCTGCCGATGATCGGCGGCCTGCTGGTCGCCTCGACCGTGGTCGGCCGGATCATCACCAGCACCGGCCGCTGGAAGCGCTGGCTGGTCACCGGCTCGGTGCTGCTCACCGCCGGCTTCGCGCTGATGGGCAGCATGCGCGCGGACACGCCGTACTGGCGGCTCGCGATCTTCATGGCGCTGATCGGGCTCGGGCTCGGCATGACCATGCAGAACCTGGTGCTGGCCGTGCAGAACACCGTGGGCACGCACGAACTCGGCGCGGCCAGCTCGGTGGTGGCCTTCTTCCGCAGCCTCGGCGGCGCGGTGGGCGTGAGCGCGCTCGGCGCGGTGCTCGGCCATAAGGTCAAGGACTACCTGGCCGACGGCCTGAGCCGGCTGGGCGTCCCGGCCTCCGGCTCGGGCGGCGGCGGCGCGCTGCCGGACGTGCACACCCTCCCCGCCCCGATCCGCGCCGTGGTGGAGTCCGCGTACGGGCACGGCGCCGGCGACATCTTCCTGGCCGCCGCCCCGTTCGGGCTGCTCGCCCTGATCGCCGTGGTGCTGATCCGGGAGGTGCCGCTGCGTCGCAGCAACGGCGACCCGGTCGCCACCGCTGTCGACCGGGAGTCGACGGTCGCCGCCGGCGGCACCGCCGCGGTGGTCCGCACGGGAGGACGGGGCTGACGATGGACGCACCGGAGCGTGAGCGGTACGGGCCGCAGGCCCGTCCGCTGCCCTTCGAGCGAGGCACCGACGGACCCCGGGTGGTGCTTGTCGGCGTGGACGGCAGCCGCACCTCGATGCGGGCCGCCTCGTACGCCGCCGGGCTGGCCCGCCGGCAGGGCGCCGGGCTGGTGGTGGTGTTCGTCAGCTCGCCGGCGCCGTACAGCGGGATCATGTCCGGCGTGGTGGCCGGCGCGGTCCAGCAGACCCACGACGAGCTGGCCGACGAGTTGCGGGCCGAGTGCCGGCGCGGGGCCGAGGAACTGGACCTGGCGGTGACGTTCCTGAGCCGGCGCGGCGACGCGTACACCGAGCTGTGCCGGGCGGCCGACGAGCACCGCGCCGACCTGGTCGTGGTCGGTTCCTCCGAGCAGGCCGGCCACCGGTTGGTCGGCTCGGTCGCCACCCGGCTGGTGCGCGCCGGACGGTGGCCGGTCGTCGTGGTGCCCTGAGGGGGTAAGGAAGGGCCCCCGGTTAACGCCTCGCGTTGTAGAAGGGCCCCCGCTTAACATCGCCGGGATGACAACCTGGACCGCACCCGAGATCGACCGCCGCCACGAGCCCTACGTCGCCGACGAGCGCACCATGCTGGAGGGCTGGCTCGACTTCCATCGCGACACCCTGCTGCACAAGTGCGCCGGTCTGACCGCCGAACAGCTGCGGACCGCCAGCGTCGAGCCGTCCGGGCTGACCCTGCTCGGCCTGGTCCGGCACATGGCCGACGTGGAGCGATGGTGGTTCCGGATCCGGGCGGCCGGCGAGGACATCCCCGGCCTCTACGACGACCAGGAAGACCCGGACGCCGACCTGAACGCGGTCGCCGACGCCGACCCGGAGCAGACCTTCGCCACCTACCTCGCCGAGGTCGCCGCCGCCCGGCAGGCCGCCGCCGCCCTCTCCCTGGACCAGACCTTCCAGCGCCCCCGCCGGGACGGCACCGCCGAGACCCGGATCATGAGCGTCCGCTGGGTGTACGTGCACATGATCGAGGAGTACGCCCGGCACAACGGCCACGCCGACCTGATCCGCGAGCGCATCGACGGCGTCACCGGGGCCTGACCCCGGCCGGGGCGCCCGCCCGCAGCACCTGCTCGCCCAGCGGGGTGAGGCAGTGCCGTACCGCCCCGCCGTCCCGCCGGGTGGTGATCAGCCCGGCGGCCCGCAGGGTCGCCGCGTGCTCGCTGGCGGTGGCCGCGGACACGCCGACCCGGCGGGCCA
>NZ_CADEAU010000175.1 GCF_902825405.1 Micromonospora maritima
GCATGCTGGCCGGCGCGCTGCTCGCGCTGCTGGTCGCCGGTCGCGTCGCGCGGTCGGCCGGCCTGATCGGGTACGCGGTGGTCGCCGGCGGCGTCGGCGTCGCGGTGCTGCACGGCTGGCTCGGTCTGGTCGACGGCGATCCGTGGCGGGAGGCCGGCGCGATCGGCTTGTTCTCGCTCGCCGCCGCCGGCACGGTGGCCGGGCTGGACGCGCTGCTCGGCCGCGCCGGCATCGGGCTCGGCGCGCTGCTGGTCTTCCTGGTCGGCAACCCGCTCTCGGCGGTCGCCGCCGCGCCCGAACTGCTGCCGCAGCCGTGGGGGACCGTCGGCCAGTTCCTGCCGGTCGGCGCCGGCGGCACGCTGCTGCGGTCGGCGGCCTTCTTCGACGGCGCGGGGGCCGGCCGGTCGCTGGCCGTGCTGTCCGGGTACGCGCTGGTCGGGCTGGTCCTGGTGCTGGTGGGTCGCCGGGCCGGTGCCCGCGCGGGCGTGCCGTCGGCGGCACCCGCGCGGGTCGAGGTCACGGTATGACGGCACCTCGGAGGGCCCCTACTACAAAGCGTCGTTGATAGGGGAGGATGGCCGGCGTGGAAGCTCTTCGACTGATCCTTCTCTACGTCCATCTGGTCGGCTTCGCACTGCTGCTCGGCGGCGCGATCGCCCAGTACGTCACCGGCCGGCTGCGGATCAACGCCGCGATGCTGTGGGGGGCGGTGATCCAGATCGTGACCGGTCTCGGACTGTCCGCCCCGCTACGCGACGGGGACGAGCCGGCCCCGGCGAAGCTTGTTACCAAGTTGGTGCTCGCGCTGCTCATCTTCGTCATGGTCTTCTTCTCCCGTAAGCGGGAGTCCGTGAACCGTGGGCACTTCCTTGCGATCATCGGGTTGACGCTGGTCAACGCGGCGGTCGCGGTCTTCTGGCGGTAGTCCGCCGGGAGGCCCGGGAGGTGCCGGAAACGGACGTTCGCGACACCGCCCATCAGGTCTGTCAGCACGAGAAGTGATCTGCCCCACCCAAGGGTTACACCGGGGTAACGGACGCTCAACAGTCGTGCACGATTGTCGGCCGGTGGGTGGGCGCGGGCGTACGCTCCCGTCCGTAACGTGGGACGCCGGCGGCACACCGCAGGCCGGCGCAAGGGCTGCGCACCGCGCACGACGCGGTGGGCAATGGGAAGGAGACGTCTTGCGCTCTGTGCGTGGGATGCGGATCGCCTCCGCCTTCGTGGCGGGTGGCCTCGTGCTGGGCGCCGCCGCGTGTGGTGAGGCTCCCGACGACGACAACAACGCCGGCGGCACCGGTGGCAAGAAGTACAGCGCCTGCATGGTGACCGACGTCGGTGGCATCGACGACAAGTCCTTCAACACCTCGGCCTGGAAGGGCCTGCAGGAGGCGCAGAAGGAAAACGGCGACATCGAGATCAAGAACGTCCAGTCGAAGGCCGAGGCGGACTACGAGGTCAACCTCAAGGGCTTCGTCAACCAGAAGTGCGACTTCATCCTGGCCGTCGGTGGCCTGATGTCCGACGCCACCAAGGCGGCGGCGCAGGCGAACCCGAACCAGCAGTTCGCGATCGTGGACGCCAACCCGGGCGTGGACAACATCTACCCGATGCAGTTCGACACCGCGCAGGCCGCCTTCCAGGCCGGCTACCTCGCTGCCGGGATGAGCAAGACCGGCAAGGTGGGCACCTACGGCGGCCTGCCGATCCCGCCGGTCACCATCTTCATGGACGGCTTCGCCGACGGCGTGGCGTACTACAACAAGGCCAAGAGCAAGAACGTCCAGGTGCTGGGCTGGGACAAGGCCACCCAGAAGGGCTCCTTCACCAACGACTTCGTCAAGCAGGACGAGGGCAAGAAGGTGTCCGACGCGCTGGTCGCCCAGGGCGCCGACATCGTCATGCCGGTCGCCGGCGGCGCGGGCCTCGGCACCACCGCCGCGGCCAAGGCCTCGGGCGGCAAGTACTCGGTCGTCTGGGTGGACGTCGACGGCTGCGAGAGCACCCCGGACTGCTCGGCGATCGTCACCACGGTCGTCAAGAACATCCCGGAGGCCGTCAAGGAGGCCGTGCTGAAGGCCGCCGGTGGCGAGAAGCTGCAGTCCAAGCCGGGCTTCGTGGGCACCCTGGCCAACACCGGCGTCTCCATCGCGCCGTACCACGACTTCGACAGCAAGGTCCCGGCGGACCTGAAGGCCGAGGTCGACAAGATCAAGGCGGACATCTCCGCCGGCACCATCACGGTCACCTCGAAGGCCCAGCCGACCAAGTGACCGCTCCGCCGGCCGCCGCGATGAGATCATCGACTGCGGGGGCCGGCGGGCACCAGCACTGACGATCCGGCCGTCCCGGCGCACGGGGTCCGCACCCCGCGCCTCGGGGCGGCCGGTCACCTTGATCCCCCACACCCCCACCCGGCGCGGTGGCGGCGCGGCAGTGGCTACGCTGCACCATCGCTCGCACTCCAGGAGGTTGCGCTGAGACTCGAACTGCGCGGCATCACCAAACGGTTCGGTGATCTGGTCGCCAACGACCACATCGACCTCACGGTGGAGCCTGGAGAGATCCACGCCCTGCTCGGCGAGAACGGCGCCGGCAAGTCGACCCTGATGAACGTGCTCTACGGGCTCTACCAGCCCGACGAGGGCGAGATACTGGTCGACGGCAAGCCGTTGAAGCTGAAGGGCCCGTCGGACGCGATCGCCGCCGGGATCGGCATGGTGCACCAGCACTTCATGCTGGTGCCGGTCTTCACCGTGGCCGAGAACGTCATGCTCGGCGCCGAGCAGGTCCGGGGGCCGTTCGCCGGCATCCTCGACCGCCGGCGTGCCCGGCGCGAGGTCGCCGAGGTCTCCGAGCGATACAACCTCCGGGTCGACCCGGACGCGGTGATCGAGGACCTGCCGGTCGGCATCCAGCAGCGGGTGGAGATCGTCAAGGCGCTCACCCGCGACGTCGACCTGCTGATCCTCGACGAGCCCACGGCCGTGCTCACCCCGCAGGAGACCGAGGAACTGCTCACGGTCATGCGGTCGCTCAAGGCCGCCGGCAAGTCGATCGTGTTCATCACCCACAAGCTGGGCGAGGTGAAGGCCATCGCCGACCGGATCACCGTGATCCGGCGCGGGAAGACCGTCGGCACGGCCGAGCCGAGCGCCAGCCGGGACGAACTGGCCGCGCTGATGGTGGGCCGCAGCGTCCGGCTGACCGTCGACAAGAAGCCCGCCGAGCCCGGCAAGCCGATCCTGGAGATCGCCGGCCTGGTCGTCGACGACGACCGGCAGGTACGCGCCGTGGACGGCATCGACCTGACCGTGCGCGCCGGCGAGGTGCTCGGCGTGGCGGGCGTGCAGGGCAACGGCCAGACGGAGCTGATCGAGGCGATCATGGGACTGCGTCCCACGCTCGCCGGCACGGTCAGCCTCGACGGCGAGGTGGTGAACGGCTGGTCGACCAAGAAGGTGCTCCGCGCCGGCGTCGGCTACGTGCCGGAGGACCGCAGCGTCGACGGCCTGGTCAAGGAGTTCTCCGTGGCGGAGAACCTCGTGCTGGACATCTACGACCGGCCGCCGTTCGGCAAGGGCCTGTCGCTCAAGCCGGACGCGATCGGGAAGTCGGCGAAGGAGCGGATCGAGCAGTTCGACATCCGTACCTCGTCGGCCGACGCGGCGGTCGGCACGCTCTCCGGCGGCAACCAGCAGAAGGTGATCGTGGCCCGGGAGCTGTCCCGGCCGCTGAAGCTCTTCATCGCCGCGCAGCCCACCCGGGGCGTCGACGTCGGCTCGATCGAGTTCATCCACAGCCGGGTCATCCGCGAGCGGGACATCGGCACCGCGGTCATGGTGGTCTCCAGCGAGCTGGACGAGGTGATCGGCCTGGCCGACCGGATCGCGGTGATGTACCGCGGCCGGATCATCGGCATCGTCGGCCCGGACACCCCGCGCGAGGAGATCGGCCTGCTGATGGCCGGCATCACGCCCGACACCGCCACCCCGACCGCTGACAGCCCTGCCAACGAGGACGAGGCATGACGAACCCGAATCCGGTCTCGGGCTCCCCGGACAAGGAGCCGGCGACCGAGGCGCAGGAGGCGCGCGGCGAGGCCCGGGCGACGCCGACCGCGCCGGCCGGCGACACCGAGCGCCAGGTGCCCGCCACCGCGACGAAGCAGCCGGCGGCCGGCGAGCCGCGGCCCAGCCTGGGCAAGCTGTTCCTGGACAACCTCTGGGCGGCCAACACGGTCACCGTGACCGTGCTCGCGGTGGTGCTGGCGATGCTCGTCGGCGCGGTGCTGATCATCGTCTCCGACCCGGAGGTGCTGGCCACCTACAGCTACATCACCGCCCGCCCGGCGGATGCGCTGAACGCCAGCTGGACCGTGGTCAGCGAGGCGTACGCGAACCTGTTCAAGGGCGCGATCTTCGACCCGGACGCGGTCGGCTTCACCGCGGTCATGGGCCCCATCTCGGAGACGCTCACCTACACCGCGCCGCTGGTCTTCACCGGCCTGTCGGTGGCGCTGGCGTTCCGCGGCGGCCTGTTCAACATCGGCGCCCAGGGGCAGGCCACCATCGGTGTGATCCTGGCCGCCGTCGCCGGCTTCGCGCTGCCGCTGCCGCCCGGCGTGCACCTGCTGGTGGCGCTGATCGCCGGCGCGCTCGGCGGCGCGCTCTGGGGCTTCATCCCGGGCATCCTCAAGGCCCGCACCGGCGCCCACGAGGTGATCAACACGATCATGCTCAACTACGTGGCGATCTACTTCCTGTCCTGGATCATCATCCAGGGCGGGGTGCAGAACCCCGACCGCGCGGACGCGATCAGCAAGCCTGTCGACTCCTCCGCGCAACTGCCCCGGCTGCTCGGCGACAACCTGCGGGTGCACGCCGGCATCCTGCTCGCGGTGCTCGCCACCTGGTTCATCGCCTGGCTGCTCAACCGCTCCACGCTCGGCTTCGAGCTGCGCGCGGTGGGCGAGAACCCGGACGCGGCCCGCACCGCCGGCATCAGCGTGACCAAGACGTACGTGCTGGTGATGGCGACCGCGGGTCTGCTGGCCGGCCTCGGCGGCTCGAACATGGTGCTCGGGTCCACGGCCAACGCGCTGACCCCGCTGGTGATCGCGCAGATCGGCTTCGACGGCATCCTGGTCGCCCTGCTCGGCCGGGTGCGGCCGTGGGGCGTGCTGCTGGCCGCGCTGCTGTTCGGCGCGCTCCAGGCCGGCGGCAACCGGATGCAGTCGTACTCGGGGATCTCGCTGGAGCTGGTCACCGTGCTCCAGGCGCTCATCGTCATCTTCATCGCCGCGCCCGCCCTGGTGAAGGCGATCTTCCAGCTCCGGGCGGCCCGCGCCGCCCGGCTGCAGACGAGCCTCGCGAAGGGCTGGTGAGCATGTCCACCACCGCTGTCCCCGAGGTCGCCGTTACCGCGGTCGACGAGGGTTTCTGGACGCGTACCCGCAAGGCCGGGGCCGTCCTGCTGGCGCTGGGTGTGCTCGCGGCCGTGCTGTTCGGCGCGCTCGCCACCGGCCAGCAGGCTCGCTTCACGCTCAGCGAGACCGAGGGCGGCGCCGCCCTGGAGATCAACGGCACGATCGGCGCGATCCTGTTCGGGGTCATCGCCGCCGCGGCCGGAGCCGCGCTGCTGGCCGGCGTGCCCAAGCGCTGGTTCACGCTGCTGCTCGGCGCCGGGCTGGTCGCCTTCGTGCTGAGCTTCCTGTGCTGGCAGGTCTCCGCCGCCCCCGAGGGCCGCAACTTCATGCCGCTGGTCAACGTCGTCCGGGGCACGTTCATCCTGGCGCTGCCGCTGATCTTCGGCGCGCTGGCCGGCGTGCTCTGCGAGCGCTCCGGCGTGGTCAACGTGGCGATCGAGGGCCAGTTGCTGATGGGCGCGTTCTCCGGCGCGCTGTTCGGCAGCATCTCCGGCAGCGTCTGGGTCGGCCTGGTGGCCGCCGCGATCGGCGGCGCGTTCATCTCGCTGCTGCTCGCCGTGTTCGCCATCCGCTACCTGGTCGACCAGGTGGTCATGGGCATCGTGCTGAACCTGCTGGCGGTCGGCGTCACCGGCTTCCTCTACGAGCGGCTGATGCAGACCGACGCGGCGAAGTACAACAGCGCGCCGCGCTTCAGCAACTGGGAGATCCCGCTGCTGAAGGACATCCCGCTGATCGGGCCGGCTCTGTTCCGGGGCAACATCTTCCTCTACCTCGGCCTGCTGCTGGTGCTGGTCATCCACCTGGCCCTGTTCCGCACCCGGTGGGGCCTGCGGACCCGGTCGGTGGGCGAGCACCCGACCGCCGCCGACACGCTGGGCGTGAAGGTGCTGCGGCTGCGCTACCGCAACGTCATCATGGCCGGTCTGGTGGCCGGGGTCGGTGGGGCGTCGTACACGCTGGCGCTCTACTCGTTCACCAAGAACATGATCGGCGGTAAGGGCTTCATCGCCCTGGCCGCGCTGATCTTCGGCCGGTGGAGCCCGACCGGCGCGCTGCTCGCGGCGCTGTTCTTCGGCTTCGCCGACCAGCTCGCCACCTACCTGGGCGCGATCGGCAGCAGCATCCCGAGCCAGTTCCTGGCGATGCTGCCCTACCTGGCGACGATCCTGGCGGTGGCCGGGCTGGTCGGCAAGGTCCGGGCGCCGGCCGCCGACGGCAAGCCGTACATCAAGGGCTGAGCCTCCGCGACACGAGGGTGCCCGGCGGGAGGACCCGCCGGGCACCGTCGTCTCCGGCCGCATCGGTGACCGATCGGTGTGGATTGGGCAGAATGGGAGTCGTGATGGAGATCGACTGGGAGCGGCTGCGGGCCGCCGCCACCGAGGTGATGCGGCACGCCTACGTGCCGTACTCGAAGTTCCCCGTCGGGGCCGCCGCCCTGGTCGACGACGGCCGGGTCGTGGTCGGCTGCAACGTGGAGAACGCCGGCTACGGCGTGACGCTCTGCGCGGAGTGCGGCGTCGTCTCCTCGCTGCACGCCACCGGCGGCGGCCGGATCGTGGCGCTGTCCTGCGTCGACGCGACGGGTGAGCCGCTGATGCCGTGCGGTCGGTGCCGCCAGCTGCTCTGGGAGCAGGGCGGCCCGGAGTGCCTGATCGAGGCGAAGGGTGGCGCGCTGCGGATGGCGGAGCTGCTGCCGCACGCCTTCGACGTGGCCGACATCGAGGCGGTGACGGGCGAGCACCCGGTGCCGGTGGTGCCGGACCGGCTGGCCGCCTGGCGGGGGCGGGGAACGGTGTTCGTGCACCCCGACCTGTCCGGCGGGCAGCAGGTCTGGACGACCTACTGGGAGCGGTCGGCCGGGGACGCCGAGGACGCCGAGACCGGTGTGCTGGAGGAGGGCCCGACCTGGGACGAGCCGGCCGGCGCGATCGAGTGGGGGTTGGCGCGGACGCCGCGCGTGGTCGTGGTGGACGCGTCCGGCACCATCTTCTGGGCCGGCGAGGGTGAGCCTCCTACGGAGATTCCGGTTCGCTGGGGTTGAGGTTGGGGCCTGGGCCGACCGCGCCCGGCTCCGGGCGGTCAGGCTTGATCCCTCCGCCGGGCACGGTCGGCCCAGGCCCGACGTGGTCATCGTTCGCGGGTGAGTGCGACCATGCGCGATTACTGATTGGATCTTGATAGGTGAGTGCTTTCACGGCGGTTGACGTCATTCGGGCGAAGCGGGACGGGGGTGTGCTGAGCGACGGGCAGATCGACTGGGTGGTCGACGCGTACACCAGGGGGTTGGTGGCCGACGAGCAGATGTCGGCGCTGGCCATGGCGATCCTGCTGCGCGGCATGACCGGCCCGGAGATCGCCCGGTGGACCGCCGCCATGATCGCCAGCGGCGAGCGGCTGGACCTGTCGTCGGTGGCCCGGCCGACCGTGGACAAGCACTCCACCGGTGGCGTCGGCGACAAGATCACCCTGCCGCTGACCCCGCTGGTCGCCGCGTGCGGCGCGGCCGTCCCGCAGCTGTCCGGCCGGGGGCTCGGCCACACCGGTGGCACGCTTGACAAGCTGGAGTCGATCCCGGGTTGGCGGGCGGCGCTGAGCAACGACGAGTTCATCGCCCAGCTCCGCGACGTCGGCGCGGTGATCTGCGCGGCCGGTGACGGGCTCGCCCCGGCCGACCGCAAGCTGTACGCGCTGCGCGACGTCACCGGCACCGTCGAGGCGATCCCGCTGATCGCCAGCTCGATCATGAGCAAGAAGATCGCGGAGGGGACCGGCGCGCTGGTGCTCGACGTCAAGGTCGGCTCCGGGGCGTTCATGAAGAACGTGGACGACGCCCGCGAGCTGGCCCGGACCATGGTCGAGCTGGGCGGCGCGCACGGGGTGCGGACGGTGGCCCTGCTCACCGACATGTCCACCCCGCTCGGCCTGGCGGTCGGCAACGCGGTCGAGGTGACCGAGTCGGTGGAGGTGCTCGCCGGCGGCGGCCCGGCCGACGTGGTGGAGCTGACGCTGGCGCTGGCCCGGGAGATGCTCGACGCGGCGGGCCTGCCGGACGCCGACCCGGCCGCCGCGCTGCGCGACGGCCGGGCGATGGACTCCTGGCGGGCGATGATCCGGGCGCAGGGCGGCGACCCGGACGCCCCGATGCCGACCGCACCCGAGGTCGAGGTCGTCACCGCGACCGAGGACGGCTGGGTGGCCGAGGTCGACGCGTACGCGATCGGGGTGGCCGCCTGGCGGCTCGGCGCCGGCCGGGCCCGCAAGGAGGACCCGGTGAGCGTGCCGGCGGGCGTGGTCCTGCACAAGCGCCCCGGCGACCGCGTGCGGGTCGGCGATCCGCTGTTCGAGCTGCGCGCCGAGCACGCCGAGCGGATCCCGGCCGCGCTGGCCGAGGCGCGTGGGGCGATCCGGGTGGCGGCCGAGGCGCCGGCCGCCGCGCCGCTGGTCATCGACCGGATCGGCTGAGGAGTCCCGGCTCGGGCCGGCCATGGTGCCGGCCCGGCCGGAGCCGCTATCCTCCCAGGCCAGGGGGGACCGACCGGCGACGAGCCGAGGCGACCAGACAGGGACAGACCGTTGCGCGTATCCGCTCCCGACCCCCGGGCCGTCCGCGAGGCGAGCCTCGACGAGCTGTCCCGGCTGGGTCTTCCGCTGCCGCCGCCACAGTTCCCGCTGGTGTGGGAGCCGGGCGACGAGATCGAACTGCGCCCGACGCCGGAGATCGAGGCCCGGATCGCGGTGTTGCACCTGATCCTGGCCCGCTGCTTCGGCATGCCCGCGCAGGCCGCGATGAGCTGGCTGCTCGACTCGCACCTGGTCGAGATGCTGACGCCGCCGGAGTGGCAGTTCGTGATGGGCGGTCGCGGCGACCACCGGTCGTTCGTGCTGCACCACGACGCGCTGTTCTCGCTGGCCTGGGTGCTCGGCCTGAGCAAGCAGCTGGACCCGACCGTGCCGGTCGACGAGCGGCTGGTCGAACGGATGCCGAACCTGGTCGCCGGGGAGACGTTCCCGCAGTGGCGGGCCCGGATCCTGGCCGCGCCGCAGCACCCGGCCGACGCCGCCGCGCTGCTCGACCTGCACTACTGCCTGGACTGGGCCTACCTGGAGACCGAGCGGGCCGGCGGGACGCTGCCCGGGCTGGTCGACGCCAACGCGATCGGGCAGCGCCGCTGGGCGTTGGAGTGGGCCGTGGTGCTGCGCGGGCCGTACCACGAGGAGCCGCCGGGTTGGGAAGAGGTCGACCTCTCCACCTGAGCGGCGTCAGCGTGGACGGTGCACGCCCACCCGGACGGCGGCCGTGACCGGCGTCGGCTCGGGCAGCGCGGCGATCCGCGCGGCGAGCCGTCCCGGGTCGGTGTGCCAGGCGCTCGGCCCCATCCCCACCAGCGTGGTGACCTCGGCGCGGGTCAGCGCCAGCTCGGCCCGGTGCGCGGTGGCGGACTCCTCGACGAAGTGGCCGCCCAGGCTGCCGGTCACCCGGTCGGCCTTGTCCGGGTCGACCCGGAGCAGTCCGAGCGCGTCGACCAGCTCGCCCAGGTGCTCGACGGCCGGGGTGACCACCAGCAGCGCCCCGGCCGGGTCGAGCACCCGGCGGAACTCCGCACCGTTGCGCGGCGCGAAGACGTTCAGCAGCACGGCCACGGACCGGTCGGCCAGTGGCAGCCGCTGCCACGTGTCGGCCAGCGCGGCGGCGGCGCGCGGGTGGACCCGCGCCGCGCGGCGCAGCGCCGGC
>NZ_CADEAU010000176.1 GCF_902825405.1 Micromonospora maritima
CGGTCGCTGCGCTCCGGGGAGCCGGCGATGGCGGTCGAGTACGCCGAGCGCGCGGCCGAGCTGGCCCGCGACGGCGTGCCCCCGGCCGACCGGGTGGTGCACGCCCGGGCGCTGTTGCAGATCGGTCGCCCCGCCGACGCGCTGGCCTCGGCCGAGAAGATCGCCGCGAACTCCGGTGAACCGGCCATCCGGGCCGCCGCGTTGCTGCTCGCCGGGCAGGCCCAGCAGACGCTCGGGGACGCCGAGCGGGCCGAGCGCAGCTGGCAGGAGGCGTTGCAGGTGGCCACCGACGCCGGGCTGCCCACGGTGCGGGCCTCGGCGATGCGCCGCCTCGGCATGGCCGACTTCATCGCCGGCCGGCTCGGGCAGGCGAGCAGCCGGCTGGCCGCCTCCTACCAGGTCAGCCTCGCCGCGAAGGACCCGCGCGGGCAGGCCTGGTCGTTGCAGAACCTGGCCTGGGTGACCACCACCCGCGGCGACTTCGCCGGCACCGACGCGGTGCTCGGCCGGGCCGCCCGGCTGTTCGCCGAACTGAAGGACCCGTACGGGCGCGCCTGGCTGCGCGGCACCACGGCGTTCGCCCGCCTGCTGGCCGGCCGGCTGCGGGAGGCGTGCCGGCTGGCGCGGGTCTTCCTGCCGTTCGGGGAGCGGGTCGGCGAGGCGTGGGCGGTGGGCACGCTGCGGGCCGTCGAGGCGTACGCCACCGCCGAGCTGGGCGAGCTGGCCGAGGCGGACCGGGCGGCCCGCCGCGCCTACCGGGAGTTCGCCGAGGTGGGTGACGACTGGGGGCAGGGCTTCGCGCTCGTGGTGCGGGGCGTGGTGGCCCGCGGGCTGGGCGAGCCGGAGCACGCCGCCGACCTGTTCACCGACGCGCTCGCGTACGCCGCCCGCACCACCCATCCGCTGCTCACCGGGATGGCCGGCACGCTGCGCGGCTTCGTGGCGCTGGACATGGGCGACCACGAGACCGCGGAGCGGGAGGCGCGGTCGGTGCTGACCACCGTGGAGCCGCACAACCCGCAGGCGCCGGCCCAGGTCGCGCCGCGGGTGCTGCTCGCCATGGCCCGCGTCGCGGCCGGTGACCCGGGCACCGCGGTGGGACTGCTCGCCCCGGTCGCCACCGGCGCGGCCGACGCGCCGTCGCTGCTGTTCTCCCGCCGTCAGACGATGGCCCGGTACGCCGCCGCGCTGCTCGCCCACGGCCAGCGCGAGCAGGCGCTGGACTGGGCGCGGCGGGCGATCTGCGCCCCGGCCGAGGACGTCCGCAGTCAGGTGGTGGCGCAGCTGGTCCTGGCCGAGGCGCTGGAGGCCTGCGGACGTCCGGCGGAGGCGCTGGCCGGCGCCGAGGAGGCGGTGCGTCTGGCGTACGGCACCGAGCAGCGCAGCGAGCGGGCCGCCGCCGACGCGCTGCGGTCCCGTATCGCCGGCGGCTGACCACCCACCCCTGTTCTGCCGGTTCCGGGGATGTGCTCGTCGGTGTGTCCGGTTAGCGTGGGGCGGCTGCCGTCGGGATCGACGGCTTCCACCGGTGCGCCCGAGCGGTCACCGGCGGACCGTCGCTGGGGAGGAACGATGAGGCTGCCGCGCTCCGGCGCCGGCTGGACGATCGCGGTCTTCGGGCTGCTGGCGCTGCTGCTCGGCGCGCTGGGCCTGATCTGGCCGGAGACGCAGCTGCGCCTGCTCGGCTTCGAGGTGCCGGCGGAACGTGCTCCGGGTGACTACACCGGCACGTTCCTCACCGCGTCCTCGATGGCCTCGTTCAACATGGGGGTCTACTACCTGCTCGCGGTCGCCACCGAGTGGCGCCCGTTCTACCGGTTCACCGTCTGGTTCCGGCTGGTCACGTTCACCGTGTTCACCATCGCGGTGCTCTCCGACGTGGCGCCGGACCGGTTCTTCGGAGTGGCGGCGTGGGAAGGGCTGGGCGCGGTCGCGACCGCTGTCGGCCTGTGGTGGGACGCCCGCCGGGCGACCGCACCGACCGCCGGGTCGACCGGGTCCGACGGCTCCGCGCCGGTGCCGGCCCCCGACGCGGTGCGCTGACCGACCGGGACCGTTGGGTATTTTCGAGCCGTGACCGAGACCCCGCCCGGCGCCCTGCGGCTGCCCATCGTGCCCGGTCTGACCGATCTGAAGGTCTTCGCCCGGGGCGGGTACGCCACCGTCTACCGGGCCACCCAGATCTCCGTCGGACGGGAGGTCGCGGTCAAGGTCGAGAACCGCACGCTGGACCACGAGCGCGACCAGGCACGCTTCCTGCGTGAGGCGCGCGCGGCCGGACGGATGTCGTCCCACCCGCACGTGGTGGACCTCTTCGACGTCGGCGTCACCGTCGACCAGCACCCCTACCTCATCATGGAACTCTGCGACGGCTCGTACGCGGAGCGCATGAAGACCTCGCCGCTGGGCCCGCTGGAGACCCGCGACCTCGGAGTGAAGATCGCCGACGCGTTGGCCCACTCGCACGCCGCCGGTGTGCTGCACCGTGACGTCAAGCCGGCCAACATCCTGCACTCCGAGTTCAACTCGGCGGTGCTCGCCGACTTCGGCCTGGCGGTGCTGGCCGAGGTGCGCGACGCCTCGGTCACGCTGGAGGTGCTCACCCCGGCGTACGCGCCGCCGGAGATGTTCAGCCACAGCCCGCCCAGCCCCGCCGTCGACGTCTACGCGCTCTGCGCCACGCTCTACGCGGTGATGCACGGTCGTCCGCCGCGCTGGCAGTCCGAACGCAACCCGAGCCTGGTCACCGTGCTGGAGATGTTCCAGCAGCCGATCCCGGGCCTACCCGGCGTACCCGACGAACTGATCGACGTGCTCCGCCTGGGGATGTCCAACGACCCGGGCGAGCGCCCCTCCGCGGTCGAACTCCGCGGCCTGCTCGCCGCGCTCCCGCTCGACCCGGACGCCCCGGTCAGCGGCGTGCCGTTCCTGACTCCGGGCGGCGGCACCGCGGGTGGCCCGTACGGCCGCACCGGCGGAACCGGCCCGCGACCGTCCACCAAGGACGACCACCCGACCGTGCCGACCCGCAGCCGTCGCTGGCCCCGGCGCTGGTTCCTCGGCGGGGCCGGGGTGCTCGCGCTGGCCGCGTCGGCCGCCGGGGGCGCCTGGATGGCCGGCGGACCGCCGCAGATGGTGTCGCCGACCCCGGTGGCCACCGGGGTGGTCGAGGCCGGGGCGACACCGCTGCCGGGGTGCGCGTCGGTCGACGTCCGGCTCCCGGAGGGCGCGGTCTGCGGGGCCGAGCTGGAGTGCTACGGGCCGGTGCGGTTGCGACGCGACCGGGCCGAGGCGAGCCGGGTGCCGTGCGACGGTCGGCACACCTGGGAGACCTACGCGGCCGGTGACCTGCCGGTGGCGCTCAGTGGGGCGGGCCACGACACGGTCGCCGCCGACCCGGCCGTCCGGAAGGTCTGCAACGTCGGCACGTTCCAGCTGGTCAGCGGCATCGGGCCGGCGACCGGATGGAACCTGGAGGTGCTGCCGCCGGCCTCGACCGAGCCGGGCCGCACCTACCGCTGCCTGGCCGGGCGGGGCGTGGACGCGCTCGCCAGCCCCACCATCACCGGTCGCTGAGGCCGTTCACGGTCCGCTGCTGCCGCACGGCCCGGGGGTCGAGCGCCTCCAACGTGTCCGCGTCGACCGGATGGGCGCCGGGGGTGCGCAGGTTCCGCACCGCGCGCGGGTCGATCGCCTCCAACGTGTCGGCGTCCACCCCGTACCCCGGGTCCTGGGTCGGCCAGGTGCTCTCGGCCGGGGCCGGCGGAGGGCCGGACTGCCGCGCCGCGGTGACCGTCACCCCGGCGATCATGCCGAGCAGGACGCAGACCAGGGCCAGCACGACCGAGAGGATGCCGGGGGGTCGCCACACCGCCAGCGTCACCACCGCGACGACCGTCGCCACGGACGCGACGACGGCCTTCGCCCGCGCATCGGGCTTCCGGAACGAACTCACCCGACAAGCATGGCCCAGCGCGTCGACCTGTCAACCGCCGGCCCGGGACGGCTTCCCGTCACCCGCGTTCCACTTCGGAGCGGCGAAAAGCGTCGATCAAGAAAAAATCGTTACATCCTTTGGCTGTTTGCGGCGTCGGTCCGCGTTTGGGGGGCAGATCCGATGGCCGTCCCTCCCTAGAGTGACGAGGGTCGAGGTCTCCTCGACCGACCTGTTCCCCACCGGAAGGCAGCCACATGCCACGTGCAGTCCGGTCCCTGGCCGCAACAGGGATCGCCGGCGTCCTCCTCGCCGGACCGGCCGTCGCCCCCGCCGCGGCCGCCACACCGCAACCGCCCGCGTACGACCGCACCAGCGCGGCCGAGGCACGCCGGGTGGACCGCGTGCCGACGCCGAAGCTCGACTGGTACGCCTGCTACGACTACGCCGAGTGCGCCACGGTCCGGCTCCCGCTGGACTACGACAACCCGAAGGGCGCCACCACCGAGGTCGCGCTGCTCCGGGTCAAGGCCCGCGACCAGCAGCACAAGGTCGGCAGCCTCTTCCTCAACCCGGGTGGCCCCGGTGGCTCCGGCACCAGCATCGCGCTCGCCGCGCCCTACTTCCTCGGTGACGACCTGCTCGACCGCTTCGACATCGTCGGTGTCGACCCGCGTGGCGTCGAGGCCAGCGACAACGTCAGGTGCTTCCGGTCGGTCAAGGACCAGACCCGGGCGTACGCCGGGCTGAACGTCGCGTTCCCGTGGACGAAGGCGGAGGAGAAGGCGTACGTCACCGCGTCGAAGGCGGTCGGCAGGGCGTGCTCGACCACCGGCAAGCCGCTGACCGGCGCCGCGTCGACCGCCGAGGTGGCCCGCGACATGGACGTGCTGCGCCGGGCGGTCGGCGACAAGAAGCTCAGCTACCTGGGCTTCAGCTACGGCACCGCGCTGGGGCAGTACTACGCCAACATGTTCCCGGACCGGTTCCGCGCGCTCGTCGTCGACGGGGTGCTGAACCCGAACGAGTGGGTCGGTCAGGGCAAGGCCCGCGGCCAGCTCCAGGAGACTCGGCTGCGCAGCGCCGACGGCGCGTACAAGGCGCTGCACGAGATCCTGGTCCGGTGCGACAAGGCCGGTGCCGAGCAGTGCGCGCTGGCCGCCACCGGTGATCCGGTCGCCGCGTACGACACCGTGGCGAAGCGGCTGCGCAAGAAGCCGGCGGTGATCGAGGACCCGGACTTCGGCTCGTTCACCGTCACCTACGCCGATTTCGTCGGTGCCACGCTCGGCGCGCTCTACGACCCGTACGGCTGGACCTCCGTGGTGGACCTGACCAGCCAACTGCTGGCCGCCACCGACCCGGCCGCCGGCAGGGCCGCCGCCACCTCGGCCCGCCAGGCGCTCGCCGCCCGCGCGGCACAGGCCCGCCAGCAGCGGGGCTACGACTTCCCGTACGACAACGGGCTGGAGACGTTCCTGACCGTGGACTGCACGGACGCGTACCACCCGAAGAGCGCCGACGCGTGGCCGGCGCTGTCGGCCAAGGAGGACCAGCGCGCGCCGTACTTCGGGCGGGCCTGGGCCTGGGGCACCGCGCCCTGCGCCCGCGACACCTGGACCGTGCGCGACGAGGACGCCTACACCGGACCGTTCAACCGCACCACCGCCGCCCCCGTGCTGGTGGTCGGCAACTACTGGGACCCGGCGACCAACTACCAGGGTGCGGTCGGATCGGCCAAGCTGCTGCCGAACAGCCGCCTGCTGAGCAGCGACAGCTGGGGGCACACCGCGTACGGCACGTCGGCGTGCGTGACCGGCCGGGTCGACAGGTACCTGCTCACCGGCAAGCTGCCCGCCAAGGGCACGCTCTGCGTCGGTGACGCGCAGCCGTTCCAGGACGAGCCGGCCGCCGACCGGGCGGACGCGTCCAAGAGCGCGCTGGCCAAGGCCGGCGAGCCCGGCCGGGGCGAGCCGAAGCGGCTGCCGCCGGTGGCGACGCCGCGGCCCGCGGTCGGCACGCTGACCGTCCGCTGAGGACCCCCGGGGTACGGCGGGTGATCGGGCACCCGCCGTACCCCGGGCCCGGCGCGGCGCGGCGCAGTGTGCGCCGGCAGCTACCCTGAGTGCCCCCGCCGTCGTGTCCCCGATCGAGGTCGCCCGATGCCCGAGGTCCTTGCCCGCCACCGGATCCGTTCCCTCGCCACCACGCTGGCGGTGGCGCTGACGCTGACCCTCGCCGCCGTGGCCGGTTGCGACAACCGCCGCGAGCCGCCGCTGCCCTCGGTCCTCGACAAGCTGCGCGAGTCGCACATCGACGGGCAGGCGAAGATCAAGATTGGGGTGGCCACCACCGAGCCGTTGATGGGCGAGCTGCGCAACGGCACGCACACCGGCTTCGACGTGGAGATCGCCCGCTACGTCGCCTCGTCGCTCGGCTTCGAGGGAGACCAGCGCATCGAGTGGGTGTCGCTGGCCACCGAGGACCGCATCCCCGCGCTCCAGGGCGGCACCGTCGACCTGGTCGTGTCCAGCTTCTCCATCACCGAGGAGCGGGAGAAGCTGGTCAGCTTCGCCGGGCCGTACTTCGTCACCACGCAGGAGGTGATGGTGCCGAAGCGGCTGCGCGACCGCGTCCGCACCATCGAGGACCTGCGCCGCCCCGAGCTGAAGATCTGCACCAGCGGCGGCTCGACCACCGAGGCGGAACTGGAGAAGCACCAGGTCCGGGCGTACGTGGTGAAGGAGGTGGGCGACTGCGTCCGGGGCATCCGGGAGGGACGGTACGACGCGGTCAGCTCGGACGAGACCATCCTGGCCGGCTTCCTCTCCCAGTACCCGACCGAGTTCGAGATCGTCGACATGCCGTTCGGCACCAGTGAGCTGCTCGGCATCGGGGTGCCGATCGGTGACCCGGCGCTGCGCGACCTGGTCGCGTTCTTCCTGCAGAAGAGCTACCTGGAGGGGCGGGACGGGATCAGCAGCCCCTGGCTGACCGCGTACAACCGCACGCTCGGGCCCTGGTTGAAGGCGGACAAGTCCCAGCCGCAGCCGCTCAACGTGCCGAAGCTCGTCGACTTCGACGACAAGGCGCCCCGGCGATGACCGCGCCGGCGACGCTGCCGGACACCGTCGCACCGGCCCGCCCCGCGCCACCGCCGGCCGACCCGGCCGAACGGCGGGCCCGGGCCAGCCAGTCGTTCTGGACCGCGGTGGTCGGGGTGCCCGCCGTGTTCTCGGTGCTGCGGCTCGGTGTCGAGGCGGGCGGCGAGTTGCAGACCACGCTGCTGCTGGTGGCCAACGTCGGCACGGTCAATTTGCTGGCCGGCTTCCTCACCACGGCCGCCGCCCTGCTCTCCACCGCGCTTGTCGCGGTGTTCGCGCTCGGCGCGGTGCTGCGGGTCAGCGTCGACCGGATGTCGTCCGGGATGCGCCGCCCGCTCTTCGCGCGCTGGGTGGACAGCACCCCCGCCTGGTTCGCGGTGGCCAGCTTCCTGCTCGCGCTCGCCACCTGGCCGCTGCTCTACCTGCCGTTGCTGCTGCCGGCGTTCGTGGCCGCGTTCCAGCTCAGCCCGGAGCGGCTGCACGAGCAGCGGGTGCCCCGGCTGTTCCTGCTCGGTGCCGGCTTCGCCGGCTACCTCTGGCTGCTCGGGCCCACGCTGCTCGACGCCGGGCGGCAGGGGGAGGTGCTGGCGGTGGTGCTGCTCGTCGTACCCCCGGTCCTGGCCCTGTTCGTGACCGGTCCGCTCCCGGCGGCGGTGATCCGGCCGCTCGCGTCGATCACCGAGGCGGCGGTGCTGGCCATGCTGGTCTGGGCCGCGCTGCCGGTGATCAGTACGCCGGTGCTGCCGCTGACCGTGACCACCGTCGAGTCCGCGCCCGGTGTCACCGAGGACGTACGCGGTCACGTGGTCACCGTGGACGACGTCGACGTCGTGCTGCTCCAGGAGCGCGGTGGGGTCCGCTACCTGCCGGTCGACCAGGTACGCGCGCAGGTGCTCTGCCCGAGCGAGGACGAGCTGCCCCGGCGGCAGTTGCGGGTGCGTGACTTCCACGTGGAGGACTCGCTGCTGGAGGGGCTGGGCCGCCGGGTCCGCCCGGTGCACCGCATCGACGCCGCCTGCCGCACGGTCGACTGACCGCCCGCGTCCGCGCGTACGCGGCTCGGATCTTGGTACGGGGACGCCCTTGGAGGGGCGGGCGCGTACCAAGATCTCGGCGGATCGGGGACGCAGGGCGGTCGCCTCGCCACGTTCGTCCACCTGGCAGCCTCCCGCACGCAGATCCTGGAAGCTGAGGGCCCTTCCAGGGGCCGTTTGCTGCCACGATCTGCCCGAATCCAGTTCCGAACCCGAACCCGTGGCCGAGCGGGGTCCCCGCGTCGGCCAGCGCCGCAGCCCACAGCAGCTCGGCCGCGATGCCGGAGGTCAGCCAGCGGTCCAGCGCGCGTCCCGCCCGCTCGTCGGGCGCCGGACCACGGCGGTCAGTAGGACTTGTCCTGGGACAGGACGTGCTGGGCGACGAAGTTGAGGATCATCTCCCGGCTGACCGGGGCGATCCGGCCGGCCCGCACCGCGCCGAGCAGCGTCGCCACGCCGTACTCGGTGGTCATGCCGGCCCCGCCGAGCGCCTGGACGGCCGTGTCGACGGCGAGCGCGGCGGCCTCACCGGCCGCGTACTTGGCCATGTTGCCGGCGACGCCGGCCTCCAGGTCGCGACCGGCGTCGTAGAGCGTGGCCGCCTTGTAGATCATCAGTCGGGCCAGCTCCACCTGTACGGCCGCGTGGGCGAGCGGGTGCGCGACGCCCTGGTGCGAGCCGATCGACCGGCCGCCCCACACCTTGCGGGTGGCGGTGTAGTCGGACGCCTTCTCGATCGCGTACCGGCCGGTGCCGGCGCCCATCGCGGCGACCGTGATCCGCTCCGGGTTGAGCCCGGCGAACAGCGCCGGCAGGCCGGCGTCGAGCGATTCGCCGACAAGCGCGTCGGCGGGGAGCCGGACGTCGTCGAGGAAGAGCAGGAACTGGTTCTCCGGCGACAGGATCTCCATGTCCAGCTTGGACTTCTCCAGGCCGGGTGCGTCGGTCGGCACGATGAACAGCGCCGGCTTGAGCTTTCCGGTGGAGGCATCCTCGGTCCTGGCTACCACCAGCACGTGTCCGGCCTCGTCGACGCCGGAGATGTAGATCTTGCGGCCGGTGAGCAGCCAGTCGTCGCCGTCGCGGCGGGCGACGGTGCCGAGGCGGTGGAAGTTCGAGCCGGCGTCCGGCTCGGTGATCGCGAAGACGATCTTCTGGGAGCCGTCGGCGAGGCCGGGCAGGTGCTTCTTGCGCTGCTCCTCCGTACCGTGCTTGTTGATCACGGTGGCGGCGATGGCGGGGGAGACCACGAGCAGCAGCAGCGGGCAGCCGGCGGCGGCCAGCTCCTCGCAGACCAGCGCCAGCTCGGTGATGCCGCCGCCTCCGCCGCCGTACTCGGTGGGGATGTTCACCCCGAGGTAGCCGAGCCGGCCCGCCTCGTGCCACAGCTCGGTGGTGTGTTCGCCCGACTTCGCCTTCCCGACGAAGTAGGAGTGGCCGTACTTGCGGCTCAGCTCCCGTACGGCGTCGCGGAGCTGGTCCTGCTCGGGGGTGAGGTCGAAGTTCACTGCGGGTCCTCCTCGGGGTCGACCACGGCCAGTACGGCACCCGTCTCCACCTGACCACCGGCCGGCACCGGCAGCTCCGCCACCACGCCGTCGGCCGGGGCGAGCACGGGATGTTCGAGCTTCATCGCTTCCAGCGTCAGCAGCAGGTCACCGGCGGCGACACGCTGGCCGACCTCGACGTGCACCCGGGTCACCGCGCCGGGTAGCGGCGCGAGCAGCGACCCGGCCGCCAGCTCCGCGGTGGGCCGGGGCAGCCGGGGCAGCTCGGTGAGGCTCGCCGCCCCGTCCGGGCCGTCCACGAAGACCGACGACCCCACCCGGTGTACGCGGAACGCGCGCCGCACCCCGTCGACGTCGAGCACCACCCGCTCCGCGGCGGCGTCGACCACCGTCACGACCGGCGTGGCGTCGTCGGCCGGCGGGGACGCCGACCACTCGGCGAGCCCGCCGGCACGGTCGAGCCGGTAGCGGACCTCGATCTCCGCGCCGTCCGGCCCGGTGAACCGGGTGACCTGCGGAACCGCCGGCACGTTGCGCCACCCGGACGGCAGCCCGGCCAGCACCCG
>NZ_CADEAU010000177.1 GCF_902825405.1 Micromonospora maritima
TTGACGACGTCCACACCCTCGTCGGTGACCAGGCGGTACTCCGTCTGGTCGGGACCGGTCGGCCGCAGGGGTGCGTACGAGAAGGCGGCGGCACTGCTCCCCCCGGCCGTGCCGCGAGGAAGAGCGTGTTGAGCGGGGGCACCGCCGGCGCGAGCAGCGCCCGCACCGCGCCGGAGGCCAGCTCACCCCGGCAGAGGTACGCGGGCAGCACGCTCGCCCCGGCGCCGGCCACCACCGCCGCCCGGACCGCCCGCAGGTCCGCCACCACCAGGCTCGGCGCTCGGGTGAGCCGGATGTCGAAGACGGTCCGCCAGTACCGGCGCAGGATCGGCGCCTCCTCCCCGTAGGCGACGAGCGGCACGTCCCGCAGCGCCGCCGGGGTCACCGGGTCGGGCAGCCGGTCGGCCCAGGACGGCGCCGCCACCAGCACGAACTCCTCGTCGTAGAGCGGCTCCACGACCACGCCCCGCCGACGCGGCCGCACGCTGGTCACCGCCAGGTCGAGCCGGCCGGCCACCAGGTCGTCCAGCAACCGCTCCGGCAGCCCGGCCGTGACCCGCAGCTCCAGCCCCTCGGCCACCAGCCCGCCCAGCGCCGGCAGCACCCGCTCCGCGAGCAGCTCGGCCGGCCCACCCAGGAAGACCGTCCGGGCGTACGTGGCACCCGGCTCGTCGGTCAGCACGGCCGCCAGCCGGTCCAGCGGCTCGGCCACCCGGCGGGCCAGCTCGTCGCCGGCGGCGGTCGGGGTGACGCCCCGCGGCAGCCGGTCGAAGAGCGGCCGGCCGACCGCCTCCTCCAGCGCGCGCAGTTGCGCGGTCACCGTGGGCTGCGCCACACCCAGCAGTTCGGCCGCGCCGGTGACCGACCCGGCCCGGTGCACGGCGAGGAAGCTACGGAGCAGGTCCAGGGACACCTTCACATCAGTAAACCTATCGCCGACGTGACTCTCACCTATTGGTCAGCTATCGATCAGCGCGCCAGCATGGAGCACATGACTCGTGCACTCATCGCCCTGACCAGCCACTCCGAACTCGGCCGCACCGGTCGCACCACCGGCTACTACGTCGGCGAGGCCGCCGAGCCGTGGGAGGTCTTCCGGGCCGCCGGGTACGACGTCGACCTGGTGTCCGTGGCCGGCGGCGAGCCCCCGGTCGACGGCCGGGACGACACCGACCGGACCCAGAACGACTTCCTCGCCACCGCCGGCGTGACCGACACCCCGAAGGCCGCGGACGTCGACCCGGACGGCTACGACGTGATCGTCTTCGCCGGCGGCCACGGCACCATGTGGGACTTCCCCGACGACCCGGACCTGGCCCGGATCGCCCGCGCGATCTACGAGCGCGGCGGCGTGGTGGCCGCCGTCTGCCACGGCCCGTCCGCGCTGGTGAACCTCACGCTCTCCGACGGCTCGCGGCTGATCGCCGGCAAGCGGGTGGCCGGCTTCACCAACGACGAGGAGGCGGCCGTCGGCCTCACCGACGAGGTGCCGTTCCTGCTCGCCGACAAGCTCACCGAGGCCGGCGCGCAGCATGTCCCGGCGCCCAACTTCACCGAGCACGTGGTGGTCGACGGTCGCCTGGTCACCGGCCAGAACCCGCAGTCGGCCCGCGCGCTCGCCGAAGCCGTGGTCAAGCTCCGCGGCTGACCCGTCACGCACCGCGCCCGCCCTCGCGCGTCGTTCCGCGAGGCGGGCGTGGTTCGGCGGGTCAGAAGCGGTAGTCGTCGGGGAAGCCGGTGGCGCGCAGGTCGGGCGGCAGGTGGGCGGCGTCGTTCAGCGCGACCACCGTCGGCGGGCCGGCGTCGCTGTAGCGGATCACGGTCAGCGCGCAGTTGGCGTGGTTGAGCCCGATCCAGCGGCGCTCCGGCGCCTCCAGCGCGTGCCGGACCAGCCAGGCGACCAGGAAGTTGTGGGTGACCACCAGCTCCCGGACGTCGCCCTCGGCGGGAGCGGTGGCGAACCGGGCCACCGCCTCCGCCGTCACGCGCGGCCCGTCCCGCCGTTCCGCCTCGGTGAACTCGGCGAGGAACGCGGCGTACCGCGCCGGCAGACCGGTCGGGTCGGTGTCGTGCGGCATGTGGTCGCCGGCCCGCTCGTCCTCGTGGACCGGGACACCCGGCAGCTCCTTCGCGACAAGCGCGGCCGTCTCCGCGGCCCGGGCCAGCGGCCCGTGGTGCACGGCGTCGAGCCGGGCGCTCCGCAGCCGCTCGCCGAGCAGCGTCGCCTGCCGCCGGCCCCGGGCCGAGAGACCGACCTCCGGGGCCTCCGTAGCGGTCTCCTCCTGCTCGCCGTGCCGGGCCAGGAACAACAGGCGGCTCGCCATCGGTCACCTCCACGATCGGGAGTGCCCGACCCTAGCCGGCCGCTCCCGATCCCGCAGCCCTCCTGGTCAGCCGTTCGCCCACTGCTCCCGCGGGTGCATCTGGCCGATCCGGATCCGGTTGCCGAACGGGTCCCGGATGCCGAAGTCGATCCCGTACGGCCGGTCGGTCGGCTCGTCGGTCACCTCGACCCCCTTGGCCACCAGGTCCGCGTACGTCTTGTGCGCGTCGTCAGTGGTCAGGAACAGGAAGCCGCCGGCGGCGCCCTTGGTGAGCAGCTCGCGGACCTGCTCGGCGGTCTTCGGGTCCAGCGCCGGCGGGCCGGGCTTCTCCAGCAGGATCTCCCGCTCGGCGTCCCCCGGCACGTTCACGGTGAGCCAGCGCATGAAGCCGAGGTCCTGGTCGGTGTTCACCTCCATGCCCAGCTTGCCGACGTAGAAGTCGAGCGCCTCGTCCTGGTCGAGCACGTAGATCTGCGAGCGGGAAATCGAAGTCATCGTCATGCCGTCGACGCTAGAGCAACGCCCTGACCTGCTGCTTATCCAAAACTGCTGGGTCTGGTCCAGGATTTGGCGAAACAGCTCGGCACGTTGGCGGCGGCGGACCGGCGCCGCCGGAATTCGCGGGGCGACTCCCCGACGACGTCGCGGAACGTCCGGCTGAACGTGCCGAGGCTGGTGAAGCCGACCGCGAGGCAGATGTCGGTGACGTCCCGGTCGGTCTCCCGCAGCAGGGACATGGCCCGCTCGACCCGACGCCGTTGCAGGTAGCGGTGCGGCGTCTCGCCGAAGGTGGCCCGGAACGTCCGGATGAAGTGCGACTCGGAGACGTGCGCGATCCGGGCCAGCGCGGGAATGTCCAGCGGCTGCGCGTACGCCCGGTCCATCGCGTCCCGGGCCCGCAGCATGGCCCGGTTGGACTCCTCGGTCGCCCGACTCATCCGGCGACCACCAGGTCGAGGTCGGCGAGCTGGTCCGGGTCGGCCACCACCTCGATGCCGATGATCCGGTCGGTGACGGTGAAGCTGAGCGCGAGTCGGATCCGGCCGTCGAGCACCACCACCGCGCCGGCCGCCCCGTCGACCCAGGCGGGCACCGCCGCCTGCGCCCGACCGTTGAAGAAGCCGGCCACCGCCGACGAGCCCCGGACCTCGGCGCTGCCACCCATCCGCACGGCGGCCTCGTCCTCCCGCAGCACCACGTGCGGGTCGAGCAGGGTGACCAGGTCGTCGAAGCGCCCGTCCCGGGACGCGGCGAGGAACGCCTCGACGATCCGACGGTGCCGGGCCGGGTCGGTCACCGGGTCGGCCGAGCCGCGCTGCACCCGACGGCGGGCCCGGCCGGCGATCTGCCGGACCGCCGGGGCGCTGCGGTCGACCACCGGCGCGATCTCCTCGAAGGAGACGGCGAACATGTCGTGCAGCACGAACACCAGCCGCTCGGTGGGGCCGAGCGTGGTCAGCACGATTTCGAGCGCGTGCCCGACCCGCTCGGCGAGCAGCGCCTCCTGCTCCGGCTCCGGCACGGTCGAGGGCTCCTCGCCCACCTCGTCCACGGTCTCCTCGTGCCGATGCCCCGCCGACCGCAGCCGGTCCAGGCAGACCCGCCCGACAGTCGTGGTCAGCCAACCCGGCAGGTTGTCGATCGCGGCCACGTCGGCCCGGTTCAGCCGCAGCCAGGCGTCCTGCACGGCGTCGTCCGCCTCGGCCGCGGAGCCGAGCATCCGGTGGGCCACCGCCCGCAGGCGGGGCCGCTGCTCCTCGAAGCGCCGGGCCACCAGGTTCGCGTCGGTCACGACCCCCCGCCCTTCACCGCCGCGTGATCGCCGTCACATCCGTCACATCGCCGGCCCGGATCTCGACAGACGGACGAGGGCGGCGAACGGACGCCGCCCAGCCTACAAGGACAGGACGGACCACCATGAGCCTCGAAGCCCGTATGCAGAACCCGGCCGCGCTGCTCCCGGACAGCGTGAAGGCGGTCAACCTGCTCTACCGGGCCGCGCACTCGGCCGGCGTACCCGGCACCACGCTGGAACTCGTCCACCTGCGCGCCAGCCAGATCAACGGGTGCAGCGCGTGTGTCGACTCCGGGGCACGCGGCGCCCGCAAGAACGGCGAGACCGAGGAGCGGCTGTTCGCGGTGGCGGCGTGGCGGGAGACGCCCTACTTCACCGACGCCGAGCGGGCCGCGCTCGACCTGGCCGAGCACGCCACCCGCCTCGCCGACCGGGCCGACGCGGTGCCGGACGCGGTGTGGCACGAGGCGGCCCGGCACTTCGGGGAGAAGGAACTGGCGGCGTTGGTGCTCTGGATCGCCACCACCAACTTCTTCAACCGGATCAACGCCACCACCCGGCAGCCGGCCCCCCAGAACTGGGGCTGATCCCCGGGGCCGGCGCGGACCCCCGCGCCGGCCCGGACCGGGTGGGCCCTCGGCCGCCGACCCGTCGGGTGATACTTCGGTGCCCGCTGATCATCCCGCCGAGGAGCAGCCACGTGGAACCGCCGCCCGCCCCGGTCGAGGACGCCGTGGCGCGCGCCCGTGACCTGGTCCTCGCCCAGGAGTTCCGGCCCGCGGTCGCGCTGTTGCGCGCGCACCTGCGGACCCACCCCGACGACAGCCTCGCGTGGCGTCGACTGGCCGGCGCGCTCATCGGGCTGGGTGACCAGCACGCCGCGATCGACGCGGCCGGTCGCGCGATCGACGCCGACCCCGGCGACACCGTGGCCTGGCGGTACCGAGGGCTGGCCCGGCACCTGCTCGGCCGGCACCGGGAGTCCTACGCCGACGCGCGACGCGCGGTCGACCTCGCCCCGGACGATCCCGAAGGGCTGAACCTGCTCGCCGTCAACGTGCTCACCGTGGACCGCGACGTGGCCCGGTTCCGCGAGCTCTACCGGCGGGCGCTCACCGTCGACCCGAGCAACGCGCCGGCGCGGCACAGCGCCGGACTGGACCGGCGGATCCGCCGCCGGGGCGCGGCGGCCCTGGTGCTCCTCGCGGTGTACCCGCCCTGGTGCGTGCTGTTCCTGCGCTGGCTCGCCGTCGACGACGGCTCCACCGATGCCGGCTGGACGATGTGGCCCACCGTCGCCGGCGTGGCCGTCCTGATCGTCTGCGCCGCGGTCGGTCGGACGTCGGGCGTCGTGCCACTGGTGCTGACCTGGCGCGCGATAGTCGGGGCCGCGTGCGTCGGCGGGGCCGGCGCCGCCGGGGCGGTCTGGGGCGGGACACGCACGGCGACCATGGCCGCCGCGTTCGGGCTCACAGCTGTCGCGGTGTCGCTGCTCTTCGCGCTCACGTTCCGGCTCCGGCACCGGCGTGCGGGACGCCTGCCGGAGGAGGACGCCACCGGCGGCCCGACGCGTGAGTCGGCCCGGGTCGCCTGATGGAACTGGAGCCCCCGGCCGGGATCGAACCGGCGACATCTCGCTTACAAGGCGAGTGCTCTGGCCAGCTGAGCTACAGGGGCGCGTGTGACGGGCTCAGCATAGCGAGTGGCCTCCGGAAATCCCGCCTGGCAGGGCTCCCGAGCACGGAAAACGTCAATTTCCCGACCGGCGGCGCCGACGGATCGTCGGTCTGACGCGCTCCCGGCGGGGAGATTGATGCCTCGCCGTGCCCGGGTGACCGAAATGTGTATGCCTTCCGTCCCACCCGCTGCTCCTCGTCTTGGCACGGCCGCGAAAGCCGTTTACGGTGCAGTGACACGGACGACACTCCGGCCGGCCTCGGCTGCCCTGAGCGACGACCCCGTTGGCCGGTGCCTTGGGCGCCGGTCGCTCCTTCACTCGGATCGTCCGGCACGTTCCTGCCGGTGAAAGGAAGCGCTCCATCATGGCTACGGTCACCTACGCGAAGGCGTCCCGGATCTATCCGGGCACCGAGCGCCCCGCCGTCAACCAGCTCGACCTCCAGATCGGTGACGGGGAGTTCCTCGTCCTGGTCGGCCCGTCCGGCTGCGGCAAGTCCACCAGCCTGCGGATGCTCGCCGGCCTGGAGGACGTCGACGACGGCGCGATCTACATCGACGACCGGGACGTCACCCACCTCCCGCCGAAGGCCCGCGACATCGCGATGGTCTTCCAGAACTACGCCCTCTACCCGCACATGACGGTGTACGAGAACATGGCGTTCGCCCTCAAGCTGCGCAAGACCTCGAAGTCGGAGATCGACCGGCGGGTCAAGGAGGCGGCCGGGCTGCTCCAGCTGGAGGAGTTCCTCAGCCGCAAGCCGAAGGCGCTCTCCGGCGGTCAGCGCCAGCGTGTCGCCATGGGCCGCGCGATCGTCCGCGAGCCGCAGGTCTTCCTCATGGACGAGCCGCTGTCGAACCTCGACGCGAAGCTGCGTGTCCAGACCCGTACGCAGATCGCCTCGCTCCAGGCGAAGCTCGGCGTCACCACGGTCTACGTCACCCACGACCAGGTCGAGGCCATGACCATGGGTCACCGGGTGGCGGTCATGCTGGACGGCGTGCTCCAGCAGGTGGACACCCCGCGGGCGCTCTACGACACCCCGTCCAACGTCTTCGTCGCCGGCTTCATGGGCTCCCCGGCCATGAACATCAAGACGGTGAAGCTGACCGAGCAGGGTGGCGCGTTCGCCGAGATGATCGTCCCGCTGACCCGCGAGCAGGTCCAGGCGGCCGGCGCCGAGGGTGGCGACGGCAAGGTGACCGTCGGCTTCCGCCCGGAGGACTGCGACCTGGTCAGCCCGTCCGAGGGCGGCATGCCGGTCGTGGTCGAGCTGGTCGAGGACCTGGGCTCCGACGCCAACGTCTACGGCCACGCCGCGCTGGAGGGCCACAACGAGCGGTTCGTGGTCCGCACCGACCGGCGCAGCATGCCGAACATGGGCGACACCGTGTTCGTCAAGCCGCGTACCGGCCGTAGCCACGTCTTCCACGCCGCCACCGGCCAGCGGATCTGACGCGAGCGACAGGAAAGGGGCGGTCCGCCGTGGCGGGCCGCCCCTTTCGTCGTACCTGAGATCAGGCCTCGACGGACCGACGGCGGGCGACCTCGGCCAGCGTGACCGCGGCGGCGACGCTGGCGTTGAGCGACTCCACGTCCGAGACCATCGGGATGCTGACGGTGAGGTCGCAGGTCTCGCCGACCAGGCGGGACAGCCCGCGCCCCTCCGAGCCGACCACCACGACCAGCGGGCCGACGGCGGCCTCCAGGTCGTACAGGTCGGTCTGCCCGTCGGCGTCGAGGCCGACCACGACGAAGCCGGCCTCCTTGCACGCCTTGAGCGACCGGGTCAGGTTGGTGACCTGGGCGACCGGCACGCGCGCGGCCGCGCCGGCGCTGGTCCGCCAGGCGGTCGCGGTGATCCCGGCGGCACGCCGCTCGGGTACGAACACACCCTGCGCGCCGAACGCGGCGGCCGACCGGATGACCGCGCCGAGGTTACGTGGGTCGGTGACCCCGTCCAGCGCGACCAGCAGCGGGGCGGCCTGCTCCAGCGCGGCGGTGACCAGGTCGTCGAAGGGCTCGTAGGCGAACGGCGGCACCTGGAGGCCGACGCCCTGGTGCAGCACCCCGCCGGTCATCCGGTCCAGCTCGGCGCGGCTGACCTCCAGGATCGCGATGCCCCGGTCGGCGGCGGTGCGGACGATCTCCTTGACCCGGTCGTCCACGTCGATGCCCTGCGCGGTGTAGAGCGCGGTCGCCGGCACCTGGGTGCGCAGCGACTCCAGCACCGGGTTCCGCCCGACCAGCAGCTCGGGGCTGTCCTTCGCCGGGTTGGCCTTGCGCCCGGGCGCCACCCGCGGGCCGCCGCGGCCGCCGGACTTGCCCTTGCCGCCCTTCAGCGGCACGCCGGCCCGGGTGCCCTTGCCCCAGGTGGTGTCCTTGGTGCCCGGGTTACCGATCTTGGGCGCGCGCCCCTCCTCGGCGGCGGCGCGGCGCTCCTTGTCCTGCTTCCACGCGGTGCGCTGGGGCAGCTTCTCGGTGCCCGAGTAGGCCTTGTGCCAGGGCCGTTCGTCCGCCGGCAGGGTGCGGCCCCGCCCGGCGAGGGAGTCCTTGTTCTTGCCACCGGTGCCCTTGGGGGCGCCCGACTTCGACGTCAGTCGCCGGCCACGGCGCTGCGAGTTGCCGGCCATCAGTCCTGCTCTCCAATAGTCCAACGCGGGCCCTGGGGGGTGTCCTCGACGACCACGCCGGCCTGCTTGAGCTGGTCGCGTACCGCGTCGGCGGCGGTCCAGTCCTTGCGGCTGCGGGCCTGGGCGCGCTGCTCCAGGGCGAGCGCGATCAGGGAGTCCACCACGCCGCGCAGGTCGTCCGTGCGCCCGCCGCCGGTCCAGGCCGGGTCCAGGGGGTCGACGCCGAGGATATCCAGCATCGCCCGCACGGCGGCGAGCGTCGTGCGGACGGTCACATCGTCGCCGGCGGTCAGTGCCGTGTTGCCGTCCCGGACCACCTCGTGCAGCACCGCGAGCGCCGCCGAGGTGTTCAGGTCGTCGTCCATCGCCGCCGCGAACCCCGCCGGCAGGTCGCCGGGCCGGCCCGCGCCGACCCGTTCGACCGCCCGCTGCACGAAGCCCTCGACCCGGCGGTACGCGACCGCGGCCTCGCGCAGCGCGTCCTCCGAGTAGTCGATGCGGGAGCGGTAGTGCGCGGCGACGTAGTAGTAGCGCAGCTCGACCGGGCGCACCCCGAGCGAGGCCACGTAGTCGAGGTCGAGCGTGTTTCCCAGCGACTTGCCCATCTTGGTGCCGCCGATGCCGAGCAGCCCGTGGTGCACCCAGTAGCGGGCGAACGGCAGGTCGGCGGCCTGCGACTGGGCGATCTCGTTCTCGTGGTGCGGGAACGTCAGGTCGAGGCCGCCGCCGTGGATGTCGAACTCCGCGCCCAGGTAGCGCCAGCACATGGCCGAGCACTCGATGTGCCAGCCGGGCCGGCCGCGACCCCACGGCGAGGGCCAGTAGGCGTCGGCCGGCTCGTCCGGCTTGGCGCCCTTCCAGAGCGCGAAGTCGCGCGGATCCCGCTTGCCCCGGTCCGGGGCGTCCCCGGCGGACTGCATGTCGGCCGGCGACTGGCCGGACAGCGACCCGTACGCCGGCCAGGAGGCCACGTCGAAGTAGACGTCGCCGGAGCCGTCCGTGGCCGGGTAGGCGTGACCGGTCTCGATCAACCGGGCGATCAGCTCCTGCATCTCCGGCACGTGGCCGGTGGCCCGCGGCTCGTAGGTCGGCGGGAGCACGTTCAGCGCCCGGTACGACGCGGCGAGGAGCTGCTCGTTCGCGTACGCGATCGACCAGAACGGTCGATCCTGCTCCATCGCCTTGACCAGGATCTTGTCGTCGATGTCGGTCACGTTGCGGATGAACGTGACCTCGAACCCGCCGGCGACCAGCCAGCGGCGCAGCACGTCGTAGTTGACGCCGGAGCGAAGGTGACCGATGTGCGGCGGGGCCTGGAGCGTGAGACCACACAGGTAGACCCCCACCTTGCCGGCTTCCCGCGGGACGAAGTCCCGCACCGATCGGGTGGCGGTGTCATACAGGCGTAGCGTCACCTCACAAGGGTAGCCGTCCGCACATTTCCCGGTTGGGCGGAGCCGGGTCGTACGCTGCGTGCTGTGGACACGGCGGCACGCCCGGGAGAGACGGCGCAGACCCTGGACCGCGGGCTGCGCCTGCTGCACCTCGTCGCGGACGCCCCGGGCGGGCTGACCGTCACCGAGGCGGCGCAGCGGCTCGGCATCGGGCGCGCGGCGGTCTACCGGCTGGTCGGCGCGCTGACCGGGCACGGCATGCTCCGGCGCGACGGCGAGGGCCGGCTGCGGATCGGCGTGGGCGTGCTGCACCTGG
>NZ_CADEAU010000178.1 GCF_902825405.1 Micromonospora maritima
TTTTCCCTACACGACGCTCTTCCGATCTCCCCCGCCCGCCGCCGCGCCGCACCAGCCCGGCTACGGCGCCGTCCCGCCGCCCCCGCCCGGCCACGGCTACCCGCAGCCGGCGTACGGCCACGGCCAGCAGCACCACGGCTACCACGGTCACTACCGGCGCAAGAAGAAGCACGGCTTCCTCGGCGAACTGTTCGACTGACCGCTCGCCGCTCCCGTCGGCGCGGGGCCCTTCTGATCGTCTCGACGAACGGAAGGGCCCCGCGCCCGACGCGTCGCCGTCGTGCCGACCGCCCCGCGCCGTGGCAGGCTGCTCGACATGAGCCCGATCCGGCAGCACGAGGCGCTGGCCCAGGCCTACGACGGCATCACCGCGGTCGTCGCCCCGCTCGACGACGCCAGCCTGCAACGGCCCACCCGGTGTCGCGGCTGGCTCGTCGCCGACCTGCTCTTCCACGTGCTCTGTGACGCCCAGCGGGCACTCGTCGCCCTGGCCAGCCCGGCGTCCGGCCCGGCCGACGTGGACGACGTCAGCTACTGGCGGGCGTTCACCCCCGACGACGACGCGGCGGGCGCGGCACACGCCTGGTGGGCGCGGCGCTCGGCCGCCGCCTTCGACCGGCCCACGGGCATCGTCCGGATCTGGTCCGACACCGCCCCCGCGGCCGCCCGCGCGGCCGCGACCGCCGACCCCGACGGGTACGTGAGCACCCAGGGCCACGTGCTGCGCGTACCCGATCTGCTCGCGACCCTGACCACCGAGGCGGTCGTCCACCACCTGGACCTGGTGGTGGACCTGCCCGACGCGCCGCTGCCGGCGGCGGACCCGACGCGGGTCGCGGTGACCACGATGGACGGCCTGCTCAGCGACGACGCGGTGCGGCCGGCCGGGTGGGACGACCACGAGTATCTGTTGAAGGCCACCGGGCGGGTGCCGCTGACCGACCGGGACCGGGTGGAACTGGGCGAGGCCGCGGGGTGGTTCCCGCTGATGGGCTGACGCCGGAGTGCCCGGATCAGGAATCGCCGCGCTACCGCGCCATCATCCGTGCGGCGATCTCCGCCTTGCGGGCCAGCGCCGTCACGGCATCCCGGTAGAGCAGTTCGGCTATCCGCTCGGCCGGCCCGCACGTGGTACCCACGGTGAAGATGCTCCGATGCGGTCGGACCGACAGGCCCATGATGCCTTCACGCTCAAGGAACCTCACGAACGCTTCCAGCAGATGCCTCCGTCCGACGACCCTGAACTGGGAGAGCAGGCTGGTGCTCGGCGCAGGACGCCGGTAGATGCCGAGTGAGCCGTCGCCGTCGACGACGCCTCTCCAGAAGTCGCGAGATTCGACGAGCCGCTCGTCGACCGTCTGCGCATAGCGACCCAGCTCGACGAGCCGGTCCGCGAGTCGGTGGGAACGCACGGAGAACTGGCAGGATCCGTGGGTCGGGCTCGTCGCCGAGATGCTGTTGTCACATCCCAGGAACCGTCGGAGCGCCACCAGGTGGTCGCGGTCCCGGGCAGCGAGGCCAACCGATATCTGCGGCATGTGGCCCGTCCGGTAGCTGACGCACCCATCAGCGAACAGGAATCCGATCCAGTAGCAGGACTCCGGTCCGAAATCGTCGAAGGCGTCGTGCCGCAGACCGTACGACACGGACCGAATCTCGACGCCTCTGCGGGAGAGCAGGCCACGTACCGAGGGGGCCGTCACCCCGAACTCAGCGGCGATCTGGCTGAGCGTCGCGCCGCCGAGAAACCTGTTCACGACCTCGTTTCGCTGGGCGTCCGTCAATCTGCCGGTACGACGTGGGGGCACACCATTACGGCGGAGCACCCCTCTGATCGCCTGCCTCGTCACTCCGTACCGCGAGCCGATAGCGGTGAGGCTCTCACCGCCCGTCGCGCAGCTGATGATCTCCTCCTGTTCGGTTGGAGACAGTTGGCGACGAACGGTGGTCATACGATGGCCATGTCCACGAAGCGTGACAGGTGCAGTTGGGCTGCGACCGTCACCGTGTCTGTGGGCCCATTCCTGTGTTTGGCGATTATGAAGTCCGCCTCCCCAGCGCGGGGTGACTCCTTGTCATAATAGTCATCACGGTGCAAGAGGATCACAACGTCAGCATCCTGCTCAATCGAGCCCGACTCGCGCAAATCAGACAGCTGTGGTCGCTTGTCGGTACGTTGCTCCGGGCCACGGTTCAGCTGACTCACCGCGATCACCGGGCACTCGACCTCCTTGGCCAGCAGCTTCAGGCCACGGGACAGGTCCGCGACCTCCTGCTGCCGGCTCTCGGTGCGCTTCGGTGACGTCATCAGCTGGAGATAGTCGACCACGATCAGCTTGAGGTCGTGCCGCTGCTTGAGCCGCCGCGCCTTCGCCCGGATCTCCATCAGGTTCATGCTCGGGGTGTCGTCGACGAAGAGCGGCGCCTCGCTGATCTCGCCCATGCAGCGCGCCAGCTTGGTCCAGTCGTCGTCGGAGAGCTGCCCGCTGCGCAGCACGTGCAGCGGTACGCGCGCCTCGGCCGAGAGGAGTCGCATGACGATCTCGACCTTGCTCATCTCCAGCGAGAAGATGGCCGACGCCTGGTTGGCGCGAATGGCGGCGTTCCGCGCGAAGTCCATGCTCGCGGTGCTGTTGTGGGTCGGGATCATCGACCGGCCCGCCAGATAGAGGTGATCGTCGTTGTCGACGGTCACGCAACGCACCGGGACGCTGGCCACCGGTCGGACGTCCACGATGAAACGGGAGCCCGAGCGTACGTCCGACGACGTCCCACGCCGGGCCTGGTGGGCGGTCCGCTTCCGTCGCAGGCGGAAGACCGGGTCCGGGGTGGAGAAGTTCAGCGTGTACGCGGTGGACGAGTCCTCGGTGCGCCCGCGCACTCTCCGCTCGTTCGTCGTGCAGCGGTAACCCAGGCTCACCACGAGTTCCCGGACACCGGCGATCAGCCGCTTCGAGGTGGACGTGTACTGGAGGTTCCCACCCGGGGCCACCGTGCCGTCGGTGTCCATCAGCCCTGCGAGGAGCGCCCGCCGCTGGGCCTCCGAGGCGCGGAGGTATTCCTGCGGAATGTGCTTGCTGTGGGCCACCCCGGCCTGACGGAGAAGCGCGACGAACGAGCCGCCGCGCTCATGGCACTCGGCGCAGGCGCGGTCCGCCGCCCTCGGCGTCGAGGGCAGGAGGACGGTGAAGACCATCGGCCCGCTGGGCCGTACCACGAAGCCGTCCCGGGCGACGAGGTCGACCATCTCGGCGTCCGCAGTGGTGAAGCGGCTGGCCCCGGTGCTGCCGTCGCCGAGCCACACCCCGAGGGTGTACGGCGGGACCGGCAGTTCACGCTCCGGAAGCTGGAGCGGTGCACAGTTGTCCACGGCGTGGTTGAAGCGACGGTCCGCCGTGTCGGTGCGCAGCGTTGCGGCGATCTGCGCGGTCGTCACCACCCCGTCGTGGACGTTGCGGGACCCGGCGTTGACCTGTCGTTCGGCCCGCTCGCCGAGCGTTGCGACCAACGCTCCCGCCGGGTAGCCGGGCGCCGTCCAGTTGCGGGTCTTGCCGGCGCGGGTGACCGGTCGGGCGACCCGGCCGTTCGCGCCGACCTGCTGCGCCACGGTGTGCAGCACGTTCCGGAACTCCGGACCGACCTGTTCGAGCGTTTCCGCAAGGGTGGCCAGGCGCTGGGGTTCGACGGACACGGCCGTCTCGACGGCTCGTAGCTTCGCCGACGCCGTCTCGGGCCAGTAGCGCCGCTGAAGTGACTCGGGTTGGCGTCGGCTGGCCCGGGTCGTCGTCTTCCACAGGTGCTCGGCGTCAGCCACGATGACGGAGCCGTCGGAGAACTCGACCTCGTAGCAGGGCCGGTCGTGCATCACGTCGAAGACGTTGGTGACGGTCGTCGGGGTGCCGTCGGCCGCGAGGAGTTGGTCGCCGACGCGCACCTCACCCATGGTCGTCCACCCCTGCGGCGTGGGGAGAGGAGTGTCGAGCGCGAGAGCCTTTCCAAGGCCAGGCCGGCCGGCCACGATGATCAATTGACCGGCGTGCAGGCCGTTGAGCAGACGGTCGAGGTCGGTGAAGCCGGTCGGCACGCCGGTCATCACCCCGCCCTGGGCGCCGACCGCCTCGATCTCGTCCAGCGTCGGCTGGAGCATGTCGGCCAGGACCGCGAAGTCCTCGCTGACCCGCTTCTCGGTGACCTCGTAGACGGCCTGCTGGGCCAGGTCGACGACGTCGTCCACGTCCCGGCTGCCGCCCTGACCGGTGCCGTAGCCGAGCTGCACGATCCGGGTGCCGGCCTCGACCAGGCGGCGGAGCACCGCCCGCTCGCCCACGATGCGCGCGTAGTAGGCGGCGTTCGCGGCGGTGGGCACGCTGGCGATCAGCGTGTGCAGGTAGGGCGCGCCGCCGATGCGGGCGAGGTCGCCGGAGTCGGCGAGCGCCGCCGCCACCGTGATCGGGTCGGCGGGTTCTCCTCGACCGTAGATGTCGAGGATGGCGTCGAAGATGGTGGCGTGCACCGGACGGTAGAAGTCGTTGGTCTTGAGGATCTCGACGACGTCCGCGATGGCGTCCTTGGAGAGCAGCATGCCGCCGAGGACGCACTGCTCGGCAGCCACGTCCTGGGGCGGCGTCTTCTCGAACGGCGCGTCGCGTGGCGGCGGTTCGGACGGTGGCCCCCCGGCCCGTTCCGCCCGTGTCTCGTCGGTGACCGACACGGGTCCCCCCTTGTTGCGTCGGATCGTGTCCAGCTGTATCGCCTGGGTACGACAACTTCCGCCGACCCCTCCGGTCGATCGGGGGTCATCGTCCGGCGGTCCGTGGCCACGATACGGAACCCGAGGTCAGCCACCAACAGGGCCGGTGGACGAGCCTCGGGACAACCTGTGGACGCACGGGGGGCGGCATGTGCGCAGGGTGTGCACAGGGGTGTGGAAAAGTGATGGGGAATTCCGGGCCTATCGCTCCTGACCTGGGCTTTTCCCATCCCCACCCTGTGGACGGAAGATTTCAGGTCGAGCCTTGCCGCCGTTCGTCCCGTACTATCGCTGCGAACGGCTACACCTGGACAGCGGGTTGCACTTTCGGGTTGAGAAGGGTCACGCTCCGGCCGTGAGACACCGGGACTGGGGAAGCGGGGAGGACAGCCCGCGCGAGCGCCGGCCGAGCGGTTCCTGGGACGATCCCGCCGGTCCGCGCGGCGTCGAGCCGTACGCGTCGGAGCGGTCCCGCACCCAGAGCAGGCGGCGGGCGATCGAGCGCGGCCAGGACGAGCCGGTGGACGCCTACCTCCCGCGGTGGGCGGTGGAGTCGGGGATCAGTCGGGCGGACGGTGGCGGGCGGCATGCCGCGCCGGACGACGACGAGGTCGAGCCGTACTCCGTCGGTGGCCGGCGGGCGGACGGCGGTCGACGTCGCGACGACGGTCGGCGGGAGCTGCGGGCGATCGGTGCGGGCCCGGTGTCGGACCACACCGCCGAGTGGACGATGGACGCCCCGCAGGAGCAGGGGTACGTCGGGAGCCGGCGGGCCGAGGGGTCCGAGGACGGGCCGGTGTCGGGGGTGACGCCACGGGCGCGTCCCCGTCGCGCGGCGAGCCGCAAGCCGCAGGTGACCTGGTCGGGGCTGGCGGAGGAGGCGGGTCCCGCCGATGCCTCCGGTGGGTGGGAGGCGGAACGGCCGGCCCCTCGGAGCCGCCGGGCGGGCAGCGGGTCGTCCTGGCCGCCGCCGGCCTCGTCGGATCCGTCGTGGTCGCGGCCCGCGGTGGACCCGTGGGCGCGGGGCGGGGCGGTGGAGCCGACCCCGGCGGAGCCGCCGGCGGTGGACCCGTGGGACGCGTCGGGAGTGCACGCGTGGGGTCGGGCGGCCACCGGGAGCAGGTGGGACCAGTCGGAGAGCCGGTGGGACCGCACGGAGCACACGGGCGAGTGGGACCGGTTCACCGACACGGGCTATCTGGAGCCGGTGCGCGACGGCGGCGACCGGTACGCGGCGGCCGATCCCTGGGACCGGACCGCGCCCCCGGTCCGGGAGGGTTGGGCGTCGCCGGAGCGGGCCGAGGAGTTCTGGTCGGGTACGCGGCTGGCGGGTGACGACCCGCGCTGGATGGAGACTCCTCCGTCGGCGCCGAGGTCGCCGATGGTGGCGTACACCGCTCCGGGTCCGCGGGCGGCACCGCGGCGGCGGCCGGTGGAGCCGGTGCGCCCGGGCGGGTCGGCGCTGCGGCAGCGGATGGAGACGATCGGCGGCGGCTCGTGGGGCCGGCGGCTGGAGGACGACCTGCTGGACCCGGATCCGGGGGGTCCGTTGCGGCCGCTGGCCTACACGGCGGCCTGCTACCTGGTGCCGGCGGTGTTGCTCTTCCTGGGTCTGGTGTTCCTGGACGGGCAGGCGCCGGCGGGTTGTGTCACCGACATCACCGGCGGGGGTTGCGACTCGCCGCGGGCGCACGCGCTCGGCTCGTTGTTGGCGGCGGCGCCGCGGTTCGGGCTGGCGATGCTGAGCAGCCTGGTGGTGGCGGTGGTGCTGCGGCAGGTCGGGACGACCTGGCGGCCGGCGACGGTGGCGTTGGCGGCGGCCGTGGTGGGGGGTGGGCTGTCCACGGTGGTGATCAGCGCGGTGACCGGCCAGCCGATCGGTTGACGGCGGCGCCGGGCGCGGTGGAATGCGGAAGGGCCCGCACCGGTGTCCGGTGCGGGCCCTCGCGTCGTGCTCGTGGTGTCAGCCCTTGACCACGTTCAGGTCGAACTTGGCGGTCACCTCGGGGTGCAGCCGGATGCTGACCGGGTAGGCGCCGAGCGACTTGATGTGGCCGGGCGTCTCCAGCCGGCGACGGTCCAGGGTCGGACCGCCGGCGGCCTTGACGGCCTCGACGATCTCGGCCGGGGTGACCGAACCGAAGAGCCGCCCGCCGTCACCGGCGCGGGCCTTCAGGTTGACCTTCAGGCCCTCGAGCTGGCCCTTGATCTCGTTGGCGTGGCCGAGGTCGCGGACCTCACGGGCCGAGCGGGCCCGCTTGATGACCGTGACCTGCTTCTCGGCACCCTTGGTCCAGGCGATCGCGAAGCCCTGCGGCAGCAGGTAGTTACGGCCGTAGCCGTCCTTGACCTCGACGATGTCGCCCGGAGAGCCGAGGCCGGACACCTCCTGAGTCAGGATGATCTTCATGTCCGTGCCTCCTCTCAGCGGGTCGTGGCCGTGTACGGCAGGAGCGCCATCTCGCGGGCGTTCTTGACCGCACGGGCGATCTGCCGCTGCTGCTGCGAGGTCACGCCGGTCACCCGTCGAGCGCGGATCTTGCCGCGGTCGGAGATGAACTTGCGCAGCAGCGCGGTGTCCTTGTAATCGATGTAGGTGATCCCGTCCTTGTCGAGCGGGTTCACCTTCTTCTTCGGCTTGCGCAGTGCCGCAGCCTTCGCCATTGCTCGTGCTCCTGGTTTGCGATCGCGGGCGCTCGGCGCCATCAGAACGGGGGCTCCTCGTCGAAGTTTCCGCCGCCCGAACCACCGCGGGAGGGGGCCGGGGCAGCCGAGGCCCAGGGGTCGTCGAAGTTGCCTCCGCCGCCACCCTGGCCGCCACCACCACCGAAGCCGCCACCACCGCCACCCGAGCGGGACATCTTCTGCACCTTCGCCGTGGCGTAGCGCAGGGACGGGCCGATCTCGTCGACCTCCAGCTCGATGACGGTGCGCTTCTCACCCTCGCGGGTCTCGTACGACCGCTGACGAAGCCGGCCGGACACGATCACCCGGGCGCCGCGCTGCAGCGACTCGGCGACGTTCTCGGCGGCCTGGCGCCAGACCGTGCACGAGAGGAACAGCGGCTCGCCGTCCTTCCACTCGCCGGACGCCTTGTCCATGAACCGGGGCGTCGAAGCGACCCGGAACTTGGCGACCGCCGCGCCGGAGGGGGTGAACCGCAACTCGGGGTCATCGGTCAGGTTGCCGATGACCGTGATGGTGGTGTCTCCTGCCATGACCATCTCCTCGCGCACTCATCTTTGTGCCGTACAGGCTCTCAGAGCCGTACGACAGCGTGGATGAGGCTTGTGATCCGGACGTGCCGGGTCTAGATGCTCAGCGCATCTCCGGGCGGATGACCTTGGTGCGCAGCACCGACTCGTTGAGTCGGAGCTGACGGTCCAGCTCGGCCACGGCCTCCGGCGACGCCTGGAGGTCGATGACGGCGTAGATGCCCTCGGCCTTCTTGTTGATCTCGTACGCGAGGCGCCGGCGGCCCCACACGTCGGTCTTCTCCACCGAGCCACCCGCGGTCCGGATCACGTTCAGGTACGTGTCGAGCGACGGGGCGACGGTGCGCTCCTCGAGGCTGGGGTCGAGGATCACCATGACTTCGTAATGACGCAAGACGTGCTCACCTCCTGTGGGCTAAGCGGCCACGGTCCTTCCGTGGCAGGAGGTCGTGCGTCGCTGCCCGGCCCGGTGCCGGGGGAACCCGGTCGGACGCGGACAACCGGACCAGGATAGCCGGTCCGGACGATCATCATCGGGGCGGTGGTCCGGCAGCGGCCCGGACGCGGTGACAGGGGCCCACCGTCGGCGTCGCGCGCCGTGCGGTGAACCCCTGTCCACGGGGCCGCGGGGCGTCCCGTCCGCATTCCTTGGGTGGGACCTGGGGAGGAACGACCACACCGATGAGGTTGGATCGAGGACGCCCCGCGGAGCTTTATTGTGTTGTCGCCTGGTCTGACCATACAGCGGCTCTCGTCACCACTTGGGGTAAATGGAGGAATTCGTCCATCTGGCTCCTGGGCGGTGCCGGCGAACCTGTGGATCCCGCCCCGTCGTGCCGGGCCGCACGGCGGGGCGTCCCGTTACCGGGGGCCGCCGCCCACCCGTCCGTGCTGTGGACCACGTCCGGTGGAGCGTCGACCATCGATCCCACCTCGGACAACGACCGCCGGGGCGGCTGGTGACGCGTCCACCCGCCGGAACCCCCCGCGCGCGTGCGCACCGCGCGTCGCAGGCGCGACGTAGGCTGCCCTGCATGCGAATCGGAGCCCACGTCGATCCGACCGACCCGCTGGCCGAGGCGGCCGCCCGGGACGCCGAAGCGGTGCAGTTCTTCCTGGCCGACCCGCAGGGCTGGAAGGCCCCGAAGCCGCGGGAGGACGCCGAGCGCCTGCGCGCGGCCGACGTCGACCTCTACGTCCACGCGCCGTACGTGATCAACGTGGCCACGCTCAACAACCGGATCCGCATCCCGAGCCGCAAGCTGCTCCTCGGCCACGCCACCGCCGCGGCGGCCGTCGGGGCCAAAGGGCTGATCGTGCACGGCGGCCACGTCAACGCCGGCGACGACCTGGCGGTCGGCTTCGACAACTGGCGCAAGACCTTCGCCTACGCGGCGGACTCCGGCGGCTTCCCGCTGCCGGTGCTGATCGAGAACACCGCCGGCGGTGACAACGCCTGCGCCCGGCACCTGGACGCGCTGGCCCGGCTCTGGGACGCGCTCGGCGACCACGAGGTCGGCTTCTGCCTCGACACCTGCCACGCCTACGCGGGCGGCGAGGAGCTGCTGGGCCTGGTCGACCGGGTCAAGGCGATCACCGGCCGGATCGACCTGATCCACGCCAACAACTCCAAGGGCGCCTTCAACTCCGGCCAGGACCGGCACGACAACCTGACCGGCGGCACGATCGACCCGGAGCTGCTGGTGGCGGTGATCCGGGCCGCCGGCGCGCCGGTCATCGTGGAGACGCCGGGCGGCGTCGACGGGCAGGCCGCCGACATCGCGTTCCTGCGCGGCCAGTTGGGCGCCGCGGCATGACCACCGAGCAGTCCGGCGCGACCGGCCGGCCCGACACCGGCCCACGGCCGGTCCCGGAGGAGACCGAGGCGGAGAAGCCGCCCGCGACCGGTGACACGCCGCACGAGGCCGGCGCGCGATCCGGCGGGACGGCGGCGTCCACCGACGCGGCGCGGGCCGACGCCGGGCGCGGCACCGGGAACCGGGCCGGACGGAAGAGCCGGGCCGGGAAGAAGAGCCGGGCCGTGACCGCCACCGTGGCCGGCGGCGGCGCGACCGGTGACGAGGGCAGCGGGACGACCGCCGGCGACCGGGCCGGAACCGGCGAGATCGGAAGAGCACACGTCTGAACTCCAGTCACTCATCATGA
>NZ_CADEAU010000179.1 GCF_902825405.1 Micromonospora maritima
CGCGGCGCGCCAGGCCGCGAACGCCCCGGCCTCGACCGAGCCGGCGGCCATCGCCCGGTCCCAGTGGATCAACCGCCGGCGCAACCTACGGGCGGGTGCGTCGAGTCGGTCGGGGTCGAGCCGGTCCAGCAGCCGGTGCAGCGGCGACTCCGGCAGTCGGGCGTCGGTGTGCACCGCGGGCGCGTCGACGCCGTCCGCGAGCAGCGCCCGGATCCGCCGGGCCCGGTGCGGTGGCGCGAAGTCGACCCCGTACGCGGCGACGTCGTCGCGTCTGTCGTTGGCGCAGACCGCCACGCCCTCGACCTTCTCGTCCACCGGCGGCAGGTAGTCGCCGCGCCAGTGGTGTCGCGACTGCCAGCCGGGCACCGGCTCCCGACGGCACCGCTCGTCGCGTACCGGGACCAGGCCGGCCACCAGGCGGCGCACGGCGCCGCCGGTGTCGGCGGCGAGCACGCTGTTGACCGGCTCCACCCAGTGGCGCAGCGCGTCCGCGACGTCGGCGGTGTCCCGGGCCCGCAGCAGCGGCAGCAGCGCCTCGAAGCCGAGGCGGGCCTCGACCCGGCTCGGCGTGCGCAGGCTGATCGCCTCGCCGGTGACCCGGTCGTGGTCGATCACCGGGCCACGGGGCGTCTCGATCACCTCGACCCGTTCCGGCGTGCCGCCGCGGACCTCGATCTCCTCGACGTGGCGGGCCACCGGGGTCCAGCCGTCCGCGTCCCGCACCAGCACCCGGTCGCCGTCGCGGCGTAGCTGTTCGCGGTAGAGGTCCTGGTAGTCGGCCATCGCGTTGGTGACGGCCCAGGCGACGTGGCCGGCGTGGCCGAAGTGCGGCAACCCGGGTACGCCGGGGAAGGCCAGCCCGACCACGTCGAACTCGGGGCAGGCCAGCCGTACCTGCTGGTAGATCCCGGGCAGTTCGATCAGCCGGTGCGGGTCGCCGGCGAGCACCGGGCCGCGCCCGGTGGCCGGGTCGGCGGGCAGCGCCCAGGCGTTGCTGCCGGAGGAGGCGGGCCCCTCCACCGCGAACAGCCCGACCGCGTCGGGGCCGAGGGTGCGCGCGACGTGCGCGTGCCAGAGCTTGTTCGGGAAGGTGGAGAAGAGCACGTGCTGGACGAGGAAGACGCCCAGCGGCGACCAGGGCTGCCACGGCTCCGGCGCGGCGCCGGTCGCGGCGAACTCGGGCGCCGCGGCGGCGCCCTCGACGAGGCCGGCGTTGACACCGTCGACGTACGCCTCGACCCACCGGCGGGTCGCCGGGTCGAGCCGCTCGTGGCAGCGGCGGGCGGTGTCGTCCAGCCGGGCCCGCCTGGCGAACCGGTCCCAGGGCAGCTCGGCCGCGCCGACGCGGGCCGCCAGCCGACCCTCGGCGCGCCACCGCTCGACGCTGATCTGCCAGGCCCGGTCCCGGGCCGCGACCCGGCCCTGGAGGTGGGCGAGCGCGACGACGTCGTCGGCCCAGAGCTGGGGTACGCCCCACGGGTCCCGATCGACGCGCGTCGTCGAGCGGCCGTTTCCTCGGATGGTCAACTTAGGTTACCCTCCCCTAACTGAGGCAGACCTTACCTGGAGGGGCGCGTGAAACGGAACTGGGAGGGCCTGGTGCTCAAGGCCATGGGGGGCCGGGACTTCCGGCTCACCGTGCGGGGCACCGAGTCGGTCGACGGGCACTACCAGCGACTGCTCCTCGACGACGGCGGGCTGCTGGCGGCGTGCGGCACGCACCCGACGATGTGGATCCGGCTCTGGTTCGACGACGACGGACGGGCCCACCAACGGGCCTACACGCTCGTCGACCCGGATCCGGAGCACGGGCGGTTCACGCTGGAGTTCGCGCTGCACGACGGCGTCGCCGCGCGGTGGGCCACCACCGCCGAGATCGGCGACACCATCGACGCGACCGTGCAGGGCAGCGCGTTCCAGCTGCCGGACCCGACGCCCGAGCACCTCTACCTGGTCGGCGACGCGGCCTCGCTGCCGGCGGTGAACAGCCTTCTCGACGCCGGCGCGGACATCCCGGCCACGATCTGGCTGGAGTACGCCCACGACGGCGAGAAGGCGCTCGCCCCGCGCGCCCGGGCGCACCACGAGGTGACCTGGGTGCCCCGCCGCGACGACGGCCGGCACCTGGTCGAGACCGTCTGCGCGGCACTGCCTGCGGTCGGGACCGCGCACTACTGGGTGGCCTGCGAGGCGGCCAGCACCCGCAGCATCACCCGGCACGTCCGGCGGACGCTCGGCGTCGGCAGGCACCAGCTCACCGCGCTCGGCTACTGGCGGGCCGCCTGATGGGCCGCCTCGGCACGCTGACCGCGCTCTACGTCACGCAGTACCTCGGCATCGGCTTCATCACCGTCGGCCTCACCGCCATCCTGCGCGACGGCGGCACCTCGCTCGACACCCTGGCGCTGCTCCAGGTCGTCGGCCTGATCTGGCCGGTCAAGTTCCTCTGGGCGCCGGTCCTGGACCGCTACGGCTCCCGGCGCCGCGGCCACTACCGGTCCTGGCTGCTGGGGTTGCAGGCCGCGCTGGTGCTGACGCTGCTGGCGCTGCTGCCGTTCTCCCGTCCGGCCGACGCGCTCGGCCCGGTCATCGCCATCTGCGCCGCGTTCGTGTTCTTCTCCGCCACCCAGGACATCGCCGCCGACGCGGTCGCGGTGCGGCTGCTGGCCGCGTCGGACCGGGGCACCGGCAACGGCATCCAGGTGGCCGCGAGTTACCTGGGCAACCTGCTCGGCGGCGGCGCGTGCGTGCTGGTCTACGACCGCTTCGGCTGGGCGGCGGCGGTCGGCCTGCTGGCCGCGCTGACCGCGGTCGGGCTGCTCGTGGTCTGGCGGTTCCGGGAACCGGAGCGCACCGACCGGGTGGTACGCATCGGGGCGGCCTACCGCGCGCTGGTCTCGGTGTTCGGCCAGCCCGGCTGCCGGCGGTGGACGTTCGGCGTGGTGCCGCTGGTCTACGTGGGCGCCGGCATGGCGTACGCGCTGGTGACGCCCGCGCTGGTGGACGCCGGCTGGTCGCTGGGCCGGATCGGCGTGGTGACCGGTGTGGTGACCAGCGTGCCGGCGATCGCGGCCGGCCTGGTCGCCGGCCTCGGCATCGGCCGGTTCGGTCGGGCCGGCGTGCTGGTGGCCGGCGGGGTCACGCTGGCGCTGTCCACCGTGGCGTTGCTGCCGCTGATGACCGGCCGGGCGCCACTGGGCGGCACGGTCGCCGCGCTCTGCTTCTTCCTGGCCGCGTACACGATCGCCAACGTGGTGCTCTACACGGTGAACATGGACTACTCCCGGCCGGGCAGCGGGGGCACCGACTTCACCGTGCTGTCGTCGTTCGGGCTGGCCTGCTCGTTCGTGGCCGCCTCGCTCGGGCTCGCCGCCGCCGCGCGCTTCGGCTACCCGGCGGTGGCGCTGGCCTCCCTCGGTCTGGTCGCCGCCGGGGTCGTGGTGGGCGTGGCGCACCAGCGGCGGTTCCCGCCGGCCCCGTCGGCGCTCCACCCGACACCCGCCGCGCCGGACTTGATAGTTAGGTAAGGCTAACCTAATCTGATCTCCGCGCGGCCCGACCGCGCTCCTGTCCGCACGACGACCGGGAAGTCACATGAGTTCGATCGACACCGCAGCGCGGGCCCACCTGTTCAACGCCGGCTCGCTCGGGCGGTACCGGGACGTGCTGGCGCGCGGCGTCGACCGCGTCGCCCGCCGGGTGGGCGCGGCCGACCGGCCGTTCACCGGCGTCACGCCGGAGGCGCTGGCGCCGGTCGTCGGCGCGATCGACCTGGACCGGCCGCTCGGCGACACCGACGCCGCCCTGGACGAACTGCACGACGTCTGGCTACGCGACGCGGTCTACTTCCACCACCCGCGCTACCTGGCCCACCTGAACTGCCCCGTGGTCATCCCGGCGCTGCTCGGCGAGGCGGTGCTCAGCGCGGTCAACTCCTCGCTCGACACCTGGGACCAGAGCGTCGGCGCCACGCTGATGGAACGGCGCCTGATCGAGTGGACGGCCGGACGGATCGGCCTCGGCGCCACCGCCGACGGCGTGTTCACCAGCGGCGGCACCCAGTCCAACCTGCAGGCCATGCTGCTGGCCCGGGAGGAGGCGTACCGCCGGGTGGTCGGCGGCGCCGCCGCCCGCCCGGCCCGGCCGGAGGTGCTGGCCCGGTTGCGCGTCGTCACCTCCGCCGCCGGCCACTTCAGCGTGCAGAAGGCGGCCAAGCTGCTCGGCCTGTCCGCCGACGCGGTGCTGACCGTGCCCACCGACGCCGACCGTCGGATGCGCACCGACGAGCTGGCCCGCACCATCGACCGCTGCCGGCGCGACGGCCAGGTGGTGATGGCCGTCGTCGCCACCGCCGGCACCACCGACTTCGGCACCATCGACCCGCTGCCCGAGATCGCCGACATCTGCACCGCCGCCGGAGTCTGGATGCACGTCGACGCCGCGTACGGCTGCGGGTTGCTGGTCTCCCCCACCCGCCGGCACCTGCTCGACGGCATCGAGCGGGCGGCCTCGGTCACCGTCGACTACCACAAGTCGTTCTTCCAGCCGGTCAGTTCCAGCGCGCTGCTGGTCCGCGACGGCCGGGTGCTGCGCCACGCCACCTGGCACGCCGACTACCTCAACCCGGCCCGCGCGGTCGAGCAGGGCATCCCGAACCAGGTCGACAAGAGCATCCAGACCACCCGCCGCTTCGACGCGTGCAAGCTCTGGCTGACCCTGCGCATCATGGGGCCGGACGCGGTCGGCGCGCTCTTCGACCAGGTGGTCGACCTCGCGGCCGAGGCCTGGCGGCTGTTCGACGCCGACCCCCGGTTCGAGGTCGCGGCCCCGTCCCAGCTGAGCACCGTGGTCTTCCGCCACCTGCCGCCCGGCGCCGACCCGAACCTGGTCGACGAGGCCAACCTGCACGCCCGCGAGGCGCTGGCCGCCTCCGGCGCGGCCCTGGTCGCCGGCACCAAGGTCGACGGCGCGCACTGGCTCAAGCTCACCCTGCTCAACCCCGAGACCACCGTGGACGACATCGCCCACGTGCGCGACCTGATCGCCGACCACGCCGCCTGGTACGCCCGGACCGCGGCCACCGCCGAGCTGTCCTGCCCGGTCGGCTGACCACTCCCCGACAGAAAGAACCCCATGTCGACCCACGACTTCATCGCCGTCGGGCTGGGCCCGTACAACCTCGGTCTGGCCTGCCTCGCCGCCCCGATCGACGACCTCGACGGGCTGTTCCTGGAGGCGCGCGACGGCGTCGACTGGCACCCCGGGATGCTGCTGGAATCGACCCGGTTGCAGACCCCGTTCATCGCCGACCTGGTCACGCTCGCGGACCCGACCTCGCCGTACTCGTTCCTGAGCTACCTCAAGGAGACCGGGCGGCTCTACCCGTTCTACATCCGGGAGAGCTTCTTCCCGCTGCGCGCCGAGTACGACGCCTACTGCCGGTGGGCCGCGGCCAAGCTGCCGAACCTGCGCTTCCGGCACACCGTCACCAGCGTGGATCACGACGGGAGCGACGACCGCTACGTGGTGCGCGCGGACACGCCCGACGGGCCGGTCACCCACCGGGCCCGACACCTGGTGCTCGGCACCGGCACCCCGCCCCACCTGCCGCCGGCCTGCGCCGGCCTGGGCGGCGACCTGATCCACAACTCCCGCTACCTGGAGCACCGGGAGGCACTGCGGGCCAAGCGGAGCATCACCGTCGTCGGCAGCGGCCAGAGCGCCGCCGAGATCTACCGCGACCTGCTCGGCGACATCGGCACCTACGGCTACCAGCTCACCTGGGTGACCCGCTCGCCCCGGTTCTTCCCGCTGGAATACACCAAGCTGACGCTGGAGATGACCTCACCGGACTACGTGGACTACTTCCACGCGCTGCCCGAGCCGACCCGCTACCAGCTGGAGGCCGCGCAGAAGCCGCTGTTCAAGGGCATCGACGCCGACCTGATCAACGACATCTACGACACCCTCTACGCGCAGAGCCTGCACGGGCCCGCGCCGACCCGGCTGCTGACCAACACGGAACTGGTCGACGCGACGTACGCCGACGGGCGCTACCGGCTCGGGTTGCGCCACACCGAGCAGGACCGTGCGTTCACCCTGGACACCGAGGGCCTGGTGCTGGCCACCGGCTACCAGTACCGGGTGCCGGAGTTCCTCGCCCCGGTGCGCGACCGGCTCCGCTTCGACACCCACGGCCGCCTCGACGTGGCCCGCAACTACAGCGTCGACCACACCGGCCGGGGCGTGTTCCTGCAGAACGGCGGCACGCACACGCACAGCATCACCTCGCCCGACCTGGGTATGGGCCCGTACCGCAACTCCTGGATCATCCGGGAGCTGACCGGCCGGGAGCACTACCCGATCGAGAAGTCGATCGCGTTCCAGGAGTTCGGGGTGCCCTCATGAGCGTCTTCACCCGTCTCGACGAGCGGCTCGGCGAGTTCGCGCTGCGCCCGCTGGACCCCGACGCCGACGCGGCGCTGCTGCATCGCTGGGTCACCCACCCGAAAGCCGCGTTCTGGCTGATGCAGGACGCGGACGTGGCCGGCGTCGCCGAGGAGTACCGGCGCATCGCCGCCCACCCGCACCACGACGCGTACCTCGGCTCGTGGCGCGGCCGGCCGGCGTTCCTGGCCGAACGGTACGACCCGGCCCGGGTGGAGCTGGTCGGCCTCTACGATCCGCAGCCCGGTGACGTCGGCATGCACTTCCTCTGCGCGCCCACCGACGCGCCCGCGCACGGCTTCACCCGCGCGGTGATCACCACGGTGCTGGCCTGGCTCTTCGCCGACCCGGCGACCCGCCGGGTGGTGGTGGAGCCGGACGTGCGCAACACCGCCGTGCACGCGCTCAACGCCGCCGTCGGCTTCACCGTCGTCGGCGAGATCCGCAAGCCGGAGAAGGACGCGCTGCTCAGCGTGTGCACCCGCGAACGGTTCCGGGCCGCGACCCGGAGAGAGGTGACCGCGTGAACCCCGCTGCTGCCGTGGACCACCTGACCCCCGGGGCGTGGGCGACGGCCAACCGGCTGCTGGTGCGCAAGGCGCTCGCCGAGTTCGCCCACGAGCGCCTGATCACCCCCGAGCCGGCCGGTCCCGGGCGGTGGGTCGTGCGCAGCGACGACGGCACGGTGGAGTACCGCTTCGCCGCGCGGCGGCTGGCGCTGGACCACTGGCAGGTCGACGCCGCCAGCATCACCCGGCGCCGCGACGGCGCGGAGCTGCCGCCCGACGCGGTCGACCTGTGCCTGGAGCTGCGCGACGCGCTCGGCCTCACCGACGCGATCCTGCCGGTCTACCTGGAGGAGATCACCTCCACGCTGGCCGGCACCGCGTACAAGCTCGCCAGGCCGGCGACGACCGCCGCCGAGCTGGCCGCCGCCGACTTCCAGACCGTCGAGACGCAGATGACCGAGGGCCACCCCTGCTTCGTGGCCAACAACGGGCGCATCGGGTTCGGCGTGCACGAGTACCACCGCTACGCCCCGGAGACCGCCGCGCCGGTACGGCTGCTCTGGCTGGCCGCGCACCGCGACCGGACCACGTTCACCTGCGCCGCCGACCTGGACTACGACACGCTCGTCCGCGCCGAGCTGGGCGAGGAGACGCTCGCCGGGTTCACCGCCACGCTCACCGGGCTCGGCCTCGACCCGGACGACTACCTGCTGATCCCGGTGCACCCGTGGCAGTGGTGGAACAAGCTGGCGGTCACGTTCGCCGGCGAGGTGGCCCGGCGCCTGCTGGTCTGCCTCGGCGAGGGGCCGGACGACTACCTGGCCCAGCAGTCCATCCGCACGTTCTTCAACGTCACCGACCCGGCGAAGCACTACGTCAAGACCGCGCTGTCGGTGCTGAACATGGGCTTCATGCGCGGGCTGTCCGCCGCGTACATGGAGGCCACGCCCGCGATCAACGACTGGCTGGTCGCACTCGTCGACAACGACCCGGTGCTCAAGCGCACCGGCCTGTCGATCATCCGGGAGCGGGCCGCCATCGGCTACCGGCACCGGCAGTACGAGACGGCGACCGCCCCCGGGTCGCCGTACCGGAAGATGCTTGCCGCGCTCTGGCGGGAGAGCCCGGTGCCCGGCCTGGAACCCGGGCGGCGGCTGGCCACCATGGCCTCGCTGCTGCACCTCGACCGGGACGGCCGCTCGCTGGCGGCGGCGCTGATCGCCCGGTCCGGCCTGCCGCCGGCGCGCTGGCTGCGCCGCTACCTGGACGCCTACCTGGTGCCGCTGCTGCACAGCCTGTACGCCCACGACCTGGCCTTCATGCCGCACGGCGAGAACGTCATCCTGGTGCTGGACGGCGACGTGGTGGAGCGGGTGGTCTTCAAGGACATCGCCGAGGAGATCGTGGTGATGGACCCGGAGGCCGACCTGCCGGAGCGGGTGCGGCGGGTCCGAGCCGCGATCCCGGAGGACGAGAAGATCCTGTCCATCTTCACCGACGTCTTCGACTGCTTCCTGCGCCACCTCAGCGCCGCCCTGCACACCGAGGGCGTGCTCGACCAGGACGACTTCTGGCGCACCGTGGCCGAGTGCGCCACCGGCTACGCCGCGACGGTGCCGCACCTGGCCGAGCGGATGCGCCGGTACGACCTGTTCGCGCCGGAGTTCACGCTGTCCTGCCTCAACCGGCTCCAGTTGCGCAACAACCAGCAGATGGTGGACCTGACCGACCCGTCCGCCGCGTTGCAGTTCGCCGGCACGCTCGTCAACCCGCTCGCCCGCTTCGCCCCGACACCATGAGCGCCGAGCCGATGAGCGCCGACCCGGCGACGGTGCACGCCGGCCGGGACGCCCCGGCCCCGGTGCGGCACCGCTGGCTGATCCTGGCCGTGCTCTGCCTGGCCCAGTTGGTGGTGGTGCTGGACAACACCGTGCTGACCGTGGCGGTGCCGGTGCTCACGGTCGAGCTGGACGCCGGCACCGCCGACGTGCAGTGGATGATCAACGCGTACGCGTTGGTGCTGTCCGGTCTGCTGCTGAGCGCCGGCAGCGCGGCCGACCGGTACGGGCGGCGGCGGATGCTGCTGCTCGGGCTGGCGCTGTTCGGGCTCGGCTCGACGGCGGCCGGGCTCGCCCGCACCGCCGAGCAGCTGATCGCCGCCCGGGCCGGCATGGGCGTGGGCGGCGCGTTGCTGGCCACCGCCACGCTGGCCGTCGCCATGCAGGTCTTCGACGCCGCCGAGCGGTCCCGCGCGATCGGCGTCTGGGCGGCCACCAGCGCGCTGGGCTTCGCCGCCGGACCACCGATCGGCGGGTTCGTGCTGGCGCACCTGCCGTGGGGCGCGATCTTCCTGCTGAACGTGCCGGTCGTGCTGGTCTGCCTGCTCGCCGCGCGGGCGCTGGTCCCGGAGTCGCGGGACCCCGCCGGTGGGCCGCTCGACCTGGGCGGCGTGGCGCTGTCCACGGGCGGCCTGACCGCGGTCGTCTGGGCGATCATCTCCGGTCCCGAACGCGGCTGGGCGTCGGCGCCGGTGCTCGGCGCGGGCGCGGCCGGCGTGCTGCTGCTGGCGGCGTTCGTCGGATGGGAGCGGCGGGTCGCCCACCCGATGCTCGACATGCGCTTCTTCCGGGACCGCCGCTTCGTCGGCGCGGTCTGCGGCGTCGTGCTGATCACGTTCGGCGCCACCGGCGCGCTGTTCCTGCTCACCCAGCACCTCCAGTTCGTCCGCGGCTACCCGGCGTGGGAGGCGGGGCTGCGGATGGCGCCGTTCGCGTTGTCCATCGTGGTGCTCACCGCCGGCGGGACGGCCGCGGCGGTGATCCGCCGGCTCGGCCGGCCGGCCGCCATCGCGGTCGGGATGGCGCTGCTGGCCGGCGGTCTGGCGCTGGTCACGCACGGCCCGGCCGACGGGTACGGCACGCTGCTGGCCGGGCTGGTGGTGATGGGCGCCGGGTGCGCGTTGGCGAACCCGGCGATCGTCGAGGCGGTGATGAGCGCGATCCCCACCGACAAGGCGGGCGCGGGTGCCGGCGTGGACGGCACCATGACCGAGGTCGGCAGCAGCCTCGGCGTGGCGGCGCTGGGCGCGGTGCTCAACGCCCGGTTCGGCGCGCTGCTGCCGGCCGCGCTGGCCGG
>NZ_CADEAU010000180.1 GCF_902825405.1 Micromonospora maritima
GCGCCGGTGGACCGGGCGGCCCTGGTGGACCTGCTGCTGCGGGTCGGCCGGCTCGCGGACGAGCAGCCCCGGGTGCGGTCGCTCACGCTCAACCCGGTGCTGGCCCGCCCGGACGGCATCTCGGTGCTGCACGCCACCGTGCGCACCGGCGCGGAGAGCCCGCGCCCCGACACCGGCCCGCGCCGGCTGTAAGGAGGGGCCCCTTCTTAACGCCTCCGGTAGAGGAAGGGCCCCTTCTTAACACCGTCAGGCGCGGGAGGAGATCTGCTGCACCGACCACTCGTTGCCGTCGGGGTCGCGGAAGAAGACGAAGCCGACGTTGTCCAGCGGGTGCGGCACCGGCCGTGGGTTGCGGCCGACGACCTGGATGTCGCCGACCTCCACGCCCCGTTCGACCAGCTCCGCGCGGGCCTTCTCCAGGTCGGACACCACCAGTTGCAGGCCCTTGAGCGAGCCGGGCGGCATCTCCGGCACGACGCCCCGGCCGAGGACGATCGAGCACCCGGAGCCCGGGGGCGTCAGTTGCACGATGCGTCCCACCCCGCCGAGGTCGGTGTCGTGGTCGACGGCGAAACCGACCCGTTCGGCGTAGAACTCCTTGGCCCGGTCCACGTCGGAGACCGGCACGATGACCACTTCCAGGGTCCAGTTCACGGGGTCACTCCCTCTGTCGTCGGGTGCAGCAGGTCCGTGAGCCGGTCGAACGCCTCGGCCAGGCCACGGGTCATGGGATAGCGGAGCACGGTGTCGCGGCCGCGCCGGGTGGCGAACCGCAGGGTGGTGACGACAGTCGTCCGGCCCGCCGACCCGGTGAGGTCGTGGCGGACCAGCGTCTCGCCCGGATAGGACTGGCCGTCGAAGAGTTCGGTGCACACCAGCCGGGCCGGCGGGTCGATCTCCAGGTAGGTGCCGCCCTGACCCATCAGGGTGCCGTCGGGCCCCCGGGAGACGAAGCGCCAGCGCCCGCCCACCCGCAGGTCCACCGCGCACTCGATCAGGTGCCAGCCCCGCGCCCCCCACCAGCGGACCAGCAGGTCGGGACGGGTGAAGGCGGCGAACACCAGGTGCCTCGGGGCGGCGAAGTCGCGACTGAGCCGGATCTCCCGGTCCCCGTGGAGGGTCACGGTCAGGTCCGCCGGACCGGCGCTCACTCCCGGTCCCCGGCGGTCAGTTCGGCGAGCACCTCGTCGAGGCGCGCGTAGCTCTCGGCCCAGTAGTCCCGGTAGTCGGCCAGCCACGCGACGGCCGCCCGCAGCGGCCGCGCGTCCAGCCGGCAGGGGCGTCGTTGGGCGTCCCGGCCACGGGTGACCAGGCCGGCGCGTTCGAGCACCCGCAGGTGCTTGGAGACGGCCGGCTGGCTCATCGCGAACGGTGCGGCCAGCTCGGTGACGGTCGCCTCGCCGGCGGCGAGCCTGGTGAGGATGGCCCGCCGGGTGGGGTCGGCCAGCGCGGCGAAGGTCGCGTCGAGCAGGTCGGCGGTCACGTCTATAACCTCCCGGTTCGATAACCGGTTGGTTATATCCACTGTGCCGGGGCGGGTCAAGCACCGGGCACGCGACAGGCCCCGGCGAACCGCCGGGGCCTGTCGGTGGGGCGTCGGGTCAGCAGGCGTACGCCTCCAGCCGGTTCGCCCGCTCCGGGTCACGCAGCTTCAGCAGCGTCACCTTCTCGATCTGCCGGATCCGCTCCCGGGACAGCCCGAACTCGCGGCCCACCTCGTCGAGCGTGCGCTGGCGGCCGTCGTCCAGGCCGAAGCGCAGCCGGATCACCGCCTGCTCCCGCTGGGACAGGGTGGCCAGCACGATCCGCACCTCGTTGCGCAGCTCGCCGTTGGTGGCGGCGTCGCCCGGCTCCGCGCGCGGGTCCACCGCGGCGACGAAGTCGCCGAGGGCGCTCTCGCCGTCCTCGCCGACCGCCTGGTCCAGGCTCACCGGCTCCCGGTCGTACGAGATCAGCTCGATCACCTGGAACTCGGGGATCTCCAGCGCGGTGGCCACCTCGGCCACGGTGGGCTCGCGACCGAGCGCCACGGACAGCTCGCGCCGCACCCGGACCATGCGGTTGACCTGCTCGACCATGTGCACCGGGATGCGGATGGTGCGGGCCTGGTCGGCCATGGCGCGGGTGATGGCCTGGCGGATCCACCAGGTGGCGTACGTGGAGAACTTGTAGCCCTTGGTGTAGTCGAACTTCTCGACGGCGCGGATCAGGCCGAGGTTGCCCTCCTGGATCAGGTCGAGGAAGGCCATGCCCCGCCCGGTGTAGCGCTTGGCGATGCTCACCACCAGCCGCAGGTTCGCCTCCAGCAGGTGGTCCTTGGCGGCGCGGCCCTCGGCGGCCACCAGCGCCAGGTCCGCGCGCAGCTCGGCGGAGACCGGCGTGCAGGTGGCGAGCTTCTCCTCGGCGAAGAGCCCGGCCTCGATCCGCTTGCTCAGCTCCACCTCCTGCGCCGCGGTGAGCAGCTTGGTGCGGCCGATCCCGTTCAGGTACGCCCGGACCAGGTCGGTGGAGACGCCGCGCTCGTCGGTGGCGTCCAGGTCGGTGAGGGTGACGTCCATGTCCTGGTGCTCGATCATTCGCTGGGTCATCTCTGTTCTCCCCGTGTCCTACGTGCCCTACCGGTCCCCGTGCCGCCGGCGCGGTGGGCCGGTGACAACAAGCTTGGCGGTCGGGGCGTGAGACGGGAGTGAGGCGATCGGGGACCCGACAGGAATCCCGCCGGAAGTCCGGCTGTCGCTTGCCCGACCCGGTTACCGTGCCAGCGTCCGGCCGGTGGGGTCGGGAACGAACAGGCGATCGGAGAACGTGGTGGTCTTCAAGCGGCTCATGCAGGCGATGGGTGTGGGCGGTCCGTCGGTGGAGACGGTGCTGGCCAACCCGAACTGCCGCCCCGGCGGTCAGCTGGAGGGCCGCGTCCACGTGGTCGGCGGCGACCACCCGGTGGATGTGAGCTGGGTCGCGCTCGGGCTGGTGACCCGGGTGGAGGTGGAGAGCGGCGACTCGGAGTACGACACCAACCAGGAGTTCGGTCGGGCCCAGGTGACCGGCCCGTTCCGACTGGACCCGGGGCAGCGCTACGACGTGCCGTTCCGCTTCCAGGTGCCCTGGGAGACCCCGCTCACCGACCTCTACGGCCAGCACCTGCACGGCATGACGATGGGGCTGCGGACCGAGCTGGAGGTGGCCCGGGCGGTGGACAAGGGCGACCTGGACGCCGTCTCGGTGCACCCGCTGCCCGCCCAGGAGCGCCTGCTGGAGGCGTTGCTGCGGCTGGGCTTCCGCTTCGCCCGCGCGGACGTGGAGCGCGGCCACATCTACGGCGTACGCCAGCAGCTGCCGTTCTACCAGGAGATCGAGTTCTATCCGGCGCCCCAGTACGCCGGCGCGATGAACCAGCTGGAGGTCACCTTCGTCACCGATCCGCACCAGGTGCAGGTGGTGTTGGAGATGGACAAGCGCGGCGGCCTGTTCACCGAGGGTCGGGACGCGTTCGGCCGGTTCACCGTGGACCACGCGACCGCGGACCGCACCGACTGGGCCGCCCAGCTCGACGGCTGGCTGCGCCAGTCGCTGTCCCGCCGCGGCCTGTTCTTCTAGGCCGTCACAGGTCCAGCAGGAGGGTGCGGGGACCGACGTTGACGCTCTCCACGAGCATGTGGGTGCGGAACCGGCCGGTCTCCACCTTCGCCCCCCGGGCGCGCAGCTCCTCCACCACGGCGTCCACCAGGGGCTCGGCCACCTCGGCCGGGGCGGCGGCGGTCCAGCTCGGCCGCCGGCCCTTGCGGGCGTCGCCGTAGAGCGTGAACTGGCTGACCACGAGCAGCGGCGCGCCGGTGTCCGCGGCACTGCGGTCCTCGTCCAGGATGCGCAGCTCGTGCAGCTTGCGGGCCATGGTGGCGGCGACCTGCGGGGTGTCGGTGTGGGTGACGCCGAGCAGCACCAGCAGCCCGTCGGCGATCTCGCCGACCACCGCCCCGTCGACCGTGACCGACGCCCGGCCGACGGTCTGCACCAGCGCGCGCATCAGTCGGTCACCGGTTCGACGAGGCCGCGCTCGACCAGGTGGGCCACGATCGGTCCGGCCGCCTCGGCCAGTTCGTCCGGGGCCACGTCGTGCGCGGCGGCGAGCAGGGCGAGCTGGTCGCGCAGCGGCAGCCGGCCGTCCGCGCCGCCGACCAGGGCGAGCACCAGCGGGTCGATCTCCTCCGACCAGCGCAGGCCGCGCGGCATGGCGAGGACCTGCCGGTCCACCGCCCAGCCGTCGTCGCCCATGGTGGCCTCCTGGCGCAGCTGGAGCCCGTCGGCGGCCCGGTAGCGGGCGGCGAGCAGGCCGTCGACGTCCCGGGCGCGCAGCCAGTCCTGCCTGTCGAACCACTCGCCGATCCGGTCGCCGAGCGGCGGTTCGACCCGCTGGCGCAGGTCCTCGACCCGGACGACCGGCCGGTCGTGCCCGGCCCGGCGCAGCGAGACGATGCCGAACCCGATCGCCTCCACCTTGTGCGCGTCGAACCAGTCCAGCCAGGCCTCCATCCGCGCCGGGTCGGTGCTCTCGCCGACGTCGGTCAGCCACAGGTTCACGTACGCCATCGGGTCGGCCACCTCGCGCTGGATCACCCAGGCGTCCAGGCCGGTGCCGGCGAACCAACCGGTGACCCGCTCGGCCCAGTCCTCGCCGGTGACGTGCACCCAGTTCGCCAGGTACTGCATGGTGCCGCCCTCGGTGAGCAGGTCCGGCGCGGCGGCGGCCAGCTCGGCGCCGATCGCGTCGCCGACCCGGCCGGAGTCGCGGTAGATGTGCGTGGTGGTGCCGGGGCCGACCACGAACGGCGGGTTGCTGACCACCAGGTCGAAGCGGCGTCCGGCCACCGGGGCGACCATGTCCCCGCGCAGCAGCTCCCAGTCCTGTCCGTTGAGCGCGGCGGTGGTGGCGGCGAAGCGCAGCGCCCGCTCGGAGACGTCGGTGGCGGTGACGTGGCGGGCGTGGGTGCCCAGGTGCAGCGCCTGCACGCCGGAGCCGGTGCCGAGGTCGAGCGCGGTGTCGACCGTGCGGCGCACGGCGGCGCCGATCAGCGTCTGGGTGGCGCCGCCGACGCCCAGCACGTGCTCGGCGTGCAGCGGGCGGCCGGGCCGGGCACTGGCCGGCACGTCGGCGAGCACCCACCAGTCGTCGCCGTACGGCTCCAGGTCGACGCCGGCGCGCAGCCCGTCGCCGTGCCGTTCGACGATGCCCCCGGCCAGCGCCTCGTCCACGGTCAGCGGGGCGAGCGCCTCGGCCACGACCGGCTCGGACTCGGTCTGTTCGCAGATGAACACCCGGATCAGCGTGCCCAGCCGGTCGCGGTCCTCGGTGGCGCGCAGCGCGGCCCGGTGGTCGTTGCGGGCCACGCCGCCGGTGGCCTGGGGGCCGAGCCGGTCGGCGATCCCGTTCGCGGTGAAGCGGGCCAGCGTCAGCGCGGTGCGCAGCGCGTCGACCCCGGCGGGGGAGAGCAGCATGTCGTGACGGTTCACACCGGCCATCCTGCCTCGCCCGGCGGCCGGAGCGGCGCGCACCCGCCGGAACCGGGCCGGAGACGGTATCAATCGGCAACTATCTCTTTCATGGGCATCGATGTATGGCTAGCATTCCCCCCAACATCCGTCGATGGGCGGTCCGCCGGCCACGAACCGGCCCGCCCGGTAGGGAGCCAGACGATGCCCGACGTGTCCGTTCCCCGGCGGCGTGCACTGCGCGCGCTCGCCGTCACGGCCGCCGCCGCGGCCCTCACCGCCGCCGCCTCCACCCCGGCCCTCGCCGCGCCGACCGGCGACATCCGGTACGCCGGCGCCGCCGACGCCGTCAGCGGCAGCTACGTGGTCGTGCTCAAGGGCGACGCGGTCGGCACCGCGAACAGCCGCACCGCCCGCACCGCCGTGCCGGACCGGGCGGCCGGCCTGGCCAAGCGCTACGGCGGCGCCGTCGGCACGGTGTGGAGCGCCGCCCTCACCGGCTACAGCGCCACGATGAGCGCCACGCAGGCCCGTCGACTGGCCGCCGACCCGGCCGTCGCGTACGTCGAGCAGGACCGCCGGGTGACCGTCCAGGGCACCCAGACCGGCGCCACCTGGGGGCTGGACCGGATCGACCAGCGCAACCTGCCGCTCAACAGCACCTACACCTACCCGAACACGGCCAGCAACGTGCGGGCCTACATCATCGACACCGGCATCCGGACCACCCACACCGACTTCGGCGGCCGGGCGACCTGGGGCACCAACACGGTGGACAGCAACAACACCGACTGCAACGGCCACGGCACGCACGTCGCCGGCACGGTCGGCGGCACCAGGTACGGCGTGGCCAAGGGCGTCCGCCTGGTCGCGGTGAAGGTGCTCAACTGCTCGGGCAGCGGCACCACCGCCGGCGTGATCAGCGGCGTCAACTGGGTCACCTCGAACGCGGTGAAGCCGGCCGTGGCCAACATGAGCCTCGGTGGCGGCGCCAGCAGCACGCTGGACAACGCGGTGGCCAACTCGATCAGCTCCGGCATCACGTACGCCGTCGCGGCCGGCAACTCCAGCGCCAACGCCTGCAACTCCTCGCCGGCCCGGGTCGCCTCGGCGCTCACCGTCGGCTCCACCACCAGCAGCGACGCCCGGTCGTCCTTCTCCAACTACGGCTCCTGCGTGGACATCTTCGCCCCGGGCTCGTCGATCACCTCGGCCTGGCGCACCAGCGACACCGCGACCAACACGATCAGCGGCACGTCCATGGCGTCCCCGCACGTGGCCGGCGCCGCCGCGCTCGTCCTGTCGGCGAACACCTCGTACAGCCCGGCGCAGGTGGCCAGCTACCTGACCGGCAACGCCACCACCGGCAAGGTGACCAACCCGGGTTCGGGCTCGCCGAACCGGCTGCTCTTCGTGGTGAACTGACCGCACCGTGAGCCGACGCGGCCCGGTGGACCCCAGCCCGGTCCACCGGGCCGCGTCGCGCTCGTCGGGGAGTCGGGCCCGCGACCGGTCGCCGGGGCGGCAGGATGGGGGCATGACGCTCTCCCTGCCCATCGACCCGCAGGCCAACGAGCTGCTCGGGCGCAGCCCGCTGGCGCTGCTCCTCGGCATGGTGCTCGACCAGCAGGTGCCGATGGAGAAGGCGTTCTCCTCCCCGTACGTGCTGACCCAGCGGCTCGGTCACGAGCCGGACGCCCGGGAACTGGCCGGGTACGCCCCGGAGGCCCTGGTGGAGCTGTTCGCCCGGCCACCGGCGCTGCACCGCTTCCCCAAGGCGATGGCCGCCCGCACCCAGGAGGTCTGCCGGGCGCTCGTCGAGCGCTACGACGGCGACCCGGCCCGGCTCTGGTCCGACGCGGCCGACGGCCGGGAGCTGCTGCGCCGGGTCGGCGAGCTGCCCGGCTTCGGTCGGCAGAAGGCGCAGATCTTCGTCGCCCTGCTCGGCAAGCGGTTCGGGGTGACGCCGCCGGGCTGGCGCGAGGCGGCCGGCGACTACGGCGACCCGGCCGCCCACCGGTCGGTGGCCGACGTGACCGACCCCGAGTCGCTGCGCCGGGTGCGCGAGTTCAAGCAGCGGATGAAGGCGGAGGCGAAGGCCGCGAAGGGCTGACACCATGAGCCAGCAGCGGGGCGGGGCGCTGCTGCGCACCATGGCCAGCTCGGAGCGGGCCACCTTCCTGGAACTCTTCTTCGACCTGGTCTTCGTGTTCGCGCTGACCCGGGTGTCGCAGCGGCTGATCACCGACATCGACGGCTCCGGCGTGGCGATGGCCGCCGGTGTCGGCCGAACCCTGCTGCTGTTCCTGGTCCTCTGGCACGTCTGGACCATCACCACCTGGGTGACCAGCCGGTACGAGCCGGAGCGCGTGGTCATCCAGGTGGTCGTGGTGGGCACCATGTTCGGCAGTCTGGTGCTGGGGGTGACGTTGCCCCGGGCGCTGGAGGAGCGGGCGCTGCCGTTCGCGCTGGCGTACGTGCTGATGATGGTCGGCCGGCCGCTGGTGATCCTGGCGGCGCTGCGCGGCCACCCGCGGCGGACGGTTCCGCTGCGGCTGGCGGCCTGGGCCGGCGCCAGCGCGCCGCTCTGGCTGGCCGGCGCACTGATGCCCGGGGCGCGCCTGCCGCTGTGGGTGGTGGCGCTGGCGGTGGACTACCTCGGCACGTACCTGGGTTGGCCGCTGCCCCGGCTCGGGCGGTCCCGCATCCGCAGCTGGCTGGTCGCCGGGGAACACCTGGCCGAGCGCTACCAGCAGATCTTCCTCATCGCGCTCGGCGAGTCGGTCCTGGTGATCGGCGTGGCCTACAGCGGGGAGCGGTTCTCCCGGCAGGGCGCCGCCGCCTTCACGCTCGCGTTCCTGGTCACCGCGCTGATCTGGCGGATCTACTTCCACCGGGCCGGGTTCCTGCTCGCCGAGGCGCTGCGGCGGGCCGGCTCGCCAGGGCGGCTGGCCGAGTCGGCCGCGCAGACGCACCTGGTCATGGTGCTCGGGGTGCTCGCCGCCGCGGTCGGCTACGAGCTGGTCATCGCCCACCCGTTCGACCCGGCCGAACCGCGCTGGCTGGTCTTCGTGGCCGGCGGCCCGGCCCTGTTCCTGGCCGCCCGGTCCCGCTTCGAGTACGAGATCTTCGGCCGGGTGTCCCGCTCCCGGCTGGCCGGGCTGCTGGCCCTGGTGCTGCTCGCGCCGGTACTGACGGCCGGGTCGGCGCTGCTGGCGCTGGGCGTGGTGACCGGCGTGCTGGCCCTGGTCGCGCTCGCCGACGCCCGGCACTCCTGGGGTCGGCCGCCGGAGTCCTCCGCCTCGCCGATCGGCCGGGAGATGCTCGGCGAGGCCGGCCCCGAGGCGTGAGGGCTCAGGCGGCGGTCGGGCGGGACAGCGAGGCCAGCGCGCGGCGCACGTCGGCCAGCGAAACGGTGGCCGAGTCGTCCAGGTCGGCCAGGCCGGCCTCGATCCACTGCCGCATCAGGGTGGTCACCCCGATGCCGCGGGCATCGGCCGCGGCCCGGACCCGGTCGTAGGTCTCCACCGGCAGCCGCACCGAGCGGCTCACCATCGGCACGTCGGTGTCGGGGGTGGGCAGCTGCGCCGGCGACGTCTCGTCGATCAGGTCGGCGAACGCGTCGCCGCCGGCGTGGAACCGCTTGGTCGCCTCGTCACGGTGCATGGTGACCGCCTCCTCGTCGGCGTGACCTCCGCACCGCCTCGTCGTAGCGCTTGGCCTCGACGTCGCTCAGCTCGCGGGCGGAGAGGATGTCCCAGTCGTTGTCGGTGCCGTCGGCCTCGGCCAGCAGCACGGCGAGACGTCGGCCCCGGTGGTCGGTGGCGTAGACCACCATGACGTCGTCGCCGAGGTGCCGGATGACCCGACGGTTGCTGTGCAGGGCCTCCCAGACTTCCCCGGGCGTGACGTCGTAGACCCGCAGGTTCGCCAACGCCTCGTCGGTGAAGCTGAACCGGTTGGCCACGAATCGGAGCGTACCACGCACGTAACACGGGCCGGGTCGGTCGAAGTTCGCCGATCATCCGTCCGGAGTGACAGGATGGGCCGTATCCCCTCGTAGGAGGTCCGTGGTGAAGCGTCAGGCTTACCAGCCGATCCTGATCACCGACGCCCCGCGCAGCCAGGACGACCAGCTCACCAGCCGACAGAAGCGCTACGTGCTGATGATGGGAATCCGGGTCGCGTGCCTGGTGGCGGGCGCGATCCTGGTCGGCGTCAAGGCCCCGCTGCTCTGGCTCTGGCTGCCGTTGTGCGGCCTCGGCATGGTGCTCATCCCGTGGCTCGCGGTGCTGTTGGCGAACGACCGCCCGCCCAAGGAGGAGCACCGCCTGTCCCACCGGTTCCAGCAGCGCCACCGGGACGAGGCACCGCCGATGGCGCTGTCCGCCGAGGAGCGCCCGCACAAGGTCATCGACGCCGAACCCTGACCGGCCCGGGCCGACTCGCCCGGGCCGGCCCGCGGATCAGCGGGTGGGACGGGCGCCCACCGTGGTCACGGCCAGCGCGCCGAGGTCGCCCGCGCGGCCCAGGGCGGCGCG
>NZ_CADEAU010000181.1 GCF_902825405.1 Micromonospora maritima
CCGGGGTATAAAACAATTGGCACTGGCTTTACAAGCACCCTGTTGAGTTCTCAAAGAACAACCACACACCAACCAGAAGCCCTACACCGTAGAACCCCCACCTGGGGCATCTCGTTCATGTCCGCCGCTCTCACGCCGGGCACTTTTACTACGTTACCCGGTGGTTTCTGCCGTGTCAAACCGGTGTCTTCCGGTTTGTCGTGCATTCCCCTTTTACCGGGCACCCCGATTCAACCGACTTCCGTCGGTTGTTCCGAGGAATTCGGCAGGACGACCGTCCGCGGTTTTCCCGCTGGCCCGTCCGTTTCCCTGCCGGCCGATAACCTTACCCGGTCGGTTCCGCCTCGCCAAATCCGCCTCCCGGCGGATCCGGGGCACCGCCCGCGTCCCAGGTCCTGCGCTCCGGCCTCCCAGGTCTTTCGCCCTGTTCGTCCGGTCCGCGCTGGCAGAGAGAAAGTTACGCGCCCGGCGGATTGATCGTCAAATCCGCCGGGCGCGTCCCGCGTCACATCCTCGACCGATGGCTATCCGCGCAGCTCAACACCCGCGAACGAGCGCTTGCCTCGGCGCAGCACGAGGTAGCGCCCGTGCAGCAGGTCCGCCGGCGAGACGGTTGCGTCGACCTCGGCGATCCGGGTGTTGTTGACGTAGGCGCCGCCCTCGGCGATCACCCGCCGGGCCTCCTTCATGCTCGGCACCAGGCCCGACTCCTTGAGCAGGCCGGCCACGTCCGGAAGCTCGTCGAGGTGCACCAGACCGGCCTCGGTGAGCGCCGCGCGCAGCGTCTCCGGGGCCAGCTCGTCGAGCGAGCCGCGCCCGAACAGCGCCTGACTCGCGGCCACCGCCTGGGCCGTCTCCCGCTCGCCGTGCACCAGTGTGGTCAGCTCCTCGGCGAGCGCCCGCTGGGCCAGGCGCGCCTGCGGGCGCTCCGCGGTCGCCTTCTCCAACTCCTCCAGCTCCTCCCGGGAGCGGAAGCTGAAGTAGCGCAGGTAGCGGCTGACGTCCCGGTCGTCGGCGTTGACCCAGAACTGGTAGAACGCGTACGGGCTGGTCATCTGCGGGTCGAGCCAGACCGTGCCGGTCTCGCTCTTGCCGAACTTCGTACCGTCGGCCTTGGTCACCAGCGGCGTGGTGAACGCCTCCACCGGCCCGGCGCCGCGACGCCGGATGTAGTCCACTCCGGCGGTGATGTTGCCCCACTGGTCGGAGCCGCCGTACTGGAGCCGGCAGCCGTGCCGGCGGTGCAGCTCGAAGAAGTCGTTGGCCTGCAGGAGCTGGTAGCTGAACTCGGTGTAGCTGATGCCGCTCTCCAGCCGGGCCTTCACCACCTCGCGGGCCAGCATCTTGTTCACCGGGAAGTGCTTGCCGACGTCCCGGAGGAACTCGACCACCGACATCTCGCCGGTCCAGTCCAGGTTGTTGACCAGCTGGGCCGCGTTCACCCCGGTGTACGTCACGAACGGCGAGAGCTGGTCGCGGATGCGCTGGACCCAGCCGGCGATGACCTCGGGCGGGTTCAGCGTCCGTTCGGCGCTCTCCTTGGGATCGCCGATCTGACCGGTGGCGCCGCCGACCAGCAGCAGCGGACGGTGCCCGGCGAGCTGGAGCCGGCGGGCCATGACGACCTGCATCAGGTTGCCGATGTGCAGGCTGGGCGCCGTGGGGTCGAAGCCCACATAGAAGGTGGTGCTCCCGCCGTCGAGCAGTTCGCGCAGCTCGTCGAGGCCGGTCGAGTCCTGGATCAGGCCCCGCCACAGCAGGTCGTCGGTCAGGGAGTCCCGCCCCTGCGGGAGGTTGCTGTCGGTCACGGTCACCGATTCTCCCCCATCCCCCGGCCCGGTCCGTACCCGGTTTGCCGACGTGGGGGCCGACTAGGCTGGCGGCGCCGTCGAACGCGAGGAGGAACCGCGGTGGAGATGCCGAACCTGAGCGGGGGTTTCGTGGCCCTGTTGGGGCTGACGTTCGACGAGGTCAGCGGCGACCGGGTGGTGATCCGCTGGAAGGTGCGCCCGGAGCTGCACCAGCCGTACGGGATCCAGCACGGCGGCGTCTACTGCTCGGTGGTGGAGACCGCGGCCAGCGTCGGTGGCGCGCTCTGGCTGGGCGATCGCGGCAACGTGGTCGGGGTGTCGAACCAGACCGACTTCCTGCGTGCGGTCCGCGACGGGGAGCTGACCGCGGTGGGCACGCCGGTGCACCGGGGGCGCAGCCAGCAGCTCTGGCTGGTGGAAATCACCGACGGGGACGCGCGTCTGGTCGCGCGCGGCCAGGTGCGGTTGCAGAACCTCACCACCGGCTTAGGCATTCGCCCGAAACCGGGCGCTGACGCCGATATCGTCGCGTCGATGAGACCGCGTGCCGCCGACCCGACGTGAGGAAGCTCCTCGCCGTCACTCTGGGCGTGCTGTCGGCGGTCGGCGGCTTCGTCGACATCGGCGACCTGGTGGCCGCCAGCCAGGCCGGCGCGCTGTTCGGCATGGCCCACGCCTGGGTGCTGCTGGTCGGCGTGGTGGGCATCTGCGCGTACGCGGAGATGGCCGGCCGGATCGCGGCGGTGAGCGGCCGGGCGGTGTTCGACCTGGTCCGGGAGCGGCTCGGCCCACGGGTGGCGCTGCTCAACCTGGTCGCGTCGTGGCTGGTCACGGTGGTGACGCTGGCGGCGGAGCTGGGCGGGGTGGCGCTGGCGCTGCACCTGGCGACCGGGCTGAGTCACCTGCTGTGGGTGCCGCTGGCCGCGTTGGCGGTCTGGCTGGTGCTGTGGCGGATGCGGTTCGAGCTGATGGAGCGGATCTTCGGCCTGGCCGGGTTGGCGCTGCTGGTGTTCGCGGTCGCGCTGGTCGCGTTGCCGACCGACTGGTCGGAGCTGGGGCGCGGGGCGTGGCAGGTCGGCGCGGCCGGGCACGGCTGGCCGTTGTACTGGTTCGTGGCGGTGGCGTTGTTCGCGTCGACGGTCAGCCCGTACGAGGTGTTCTTCTTCTCCTCCGGCGGGGTGGAGGAGCGGTGGAGCGCGGCGGACCTGGCGCACGCCCGCTCCAACGTGCTGATCGGCTTCCCGGTGGGTGGCTTCCTGGCGCTGTCGCTGATCGCCGTGGCGACGGTGGCCTACCACCCGTCGGGGGCGTCGTTGGGCACGCTGGAGGAGGTGGCGCGGCCGGTGGCGACCGCGCTGGGCGGGGCCGGGCTGGCCGCGGCCGTGCTGGCGTTCTTCGCGGTGACGTTCGGCGCGGCGTTGGAGACCGGGCTGTCGGCGGCGTACGCGGCGGCGCAGTACTTCGGCTGGCAGTGGGGCAAGCGGGTCAGCCCCCGGGAGGCGGCCCGGTTCCACAGCGTCCTGCTGGTCGGTCTGCTGCTCGGGGTGGTGATGCTGATGACGACCGTGGACCCGGTGCGGCTGACCGAGTACATGCTGGTGCTGAGCGCGGTGGTGCTGCCGTTGACCTACCTGCCGATCCTGGTGGTGGCCAACGACCGGGGATACCTCGGCGACCGGGTCAACGGGTGGTGGACCAACCTGCTCGGCGCGGTGTTCCTGCTGCTGATCGTGGCCGCGTCGGTGGCGGCGATCCCGCTGGCGGTGATGACGGGGATGGGGCGATGAGGGTCCAGCTCGCGAAGCGGCTGCTCGACCGGCAGATCGTCGACGTCGAGGGGCGGCTCGTGGGACGTGTCGACGACATCGGGTTCGCGGTCGACGACGAGGGTTATCCGTACGTGGACTGCCTGCTCACCGGGCAGGGCGCGCTCGGGGAGCGGATCGGTGGCCGGGTCGGTCGGCTGCTGGTGGCGGTCGCCGACCGGTTCACCGACGATCCGCCGGTGCCGCCGTTGCGGGTACCGCTGTCCCAGGTGGCCGGCGTGGACAGCGCGGTCCGGTTGCGTTGCCGGGCCGCGGACCTGCCGCCGTCGCCGGTGGAGTCGTGGCTGCGGCGGCACGTGATCGCCCGGATCCCGGGGTCGAACCGTGCGAGCGGGTGAGCTGCTCGGCCGCACCGCGTACGACCTGCACGGGCGGCGGTTGGGCCGGGTGGTGGACGTGGTGGTTCGGGGCGGTTGGCCGCCGGACCGGCTGCGGATCACCGACGTGATCGTGGCCGGGCACTGGTGGACCCGGGTGACGAGCCGGCTGATCGGGCCGGAGCTGCACCCGTCCGGGCCGTGGCTGCTCCGGGCGGTCGCCCGGCTGATCGGGCGCAGCACGCACCAGCTGCCGGCGGACGCGGTGCAGCTGCGGCCGCCGGTGCCCGGCTTTCCGTTCGGCCCGCCGTCCGGTCGGCGGTGACGCGGGCCGGCCGGTGCACGACTCAGTTGCGGGCCTGGTCCAGGGCGCGGGCCTCGGACCCGCCGGCCTCCTCGTCCGTACCGTCGGTCGGGTCGGCGGCGGTGTCCCCGTCGCCGTCGCCGTCGTCCGAGCCGCGCCGGCTGCGGCGGCGTAGCCGCACCTCGGCGATGGCGCGCTGGTCGACGCCGGCGACGGTCAGCTCCCAGCCGTCGACGCGGACCGTCTCGCCGGCGACCGTCGGGATGTGGCCGAGGCAGATCAGGACCAGCCCGGCGACGGTGGTGTAGTCGCCGGCCGGCCGGTTGGGCAGGTCCACGCCGAGGTCGGTGAGGTCGTGCACGGGGAAGGTGCCGGGCAGCACCAGCGTGCCGTCGGCCTCGGTGCGGACGGCGCGCAGGTCCCGGTCGGTCTCGTCGTAGATCTCTCCGACGATCTCCTCGAGGATGTCCTCCAGCGTGACGATCCCGTCGACCGCGCCGCGCTCGTCCACCACCAGCGCGATGTGCTGGCGTTCGGCCTTGAACTGGCGCAGCGCGTCGACCACGGGGAGCGAGTCGGGCAGCAGCATCGGCGGTCGGGCGATCTCGTCGACCGGCCGGTCGTCGGGAACGCCGACCAGGTCCCGCAGGTGGATCACGCCGACCGCGTCGTCCAGGCCGCCGTGACGGACCACGGGTGCCCGGGAGTGGCCGGTCGCCGCGAGGACGAGCCGGGCGGCCTCCGCGGTGGTGCCGCTGTCGAGCGTGAAGACCTGCAATCGGGGTACGAGGACCGCGCGCAGCTGGCGGTCGGCGATCTCCACCGCGCCGGCGATGATGGTGCGCTGCTCCTTGGTGAAGCCGTGGTTGCCGGCGACGATGTCGCGCAGCTCGTCCGGGCCGATCTCGTCCGGCTCGTGCTTGGGGTTGAGTCCGAACAGGCGGACCACCAGGTCGCTGGTGGCGCCGAGCGCCCACACCGCCGGCCGGGTCACGCTGGCCAGCATGTCCAGCGGGCGGGCCACCACCAGCGCCCACCGCTCGGCGGACTGCATGGCGATGCGCTTGGGCGCCAGCTCGCCGAAGACCAGCGTGACGAACGTGAGGACCAGGGTCACCGCGACGATGGCGACCGTCTCGGCGGCGTCGCCGAACGCGCCGAGCAGCGGCACCAGCGGCCGGGCCAGCGAGACCGCGGCGGCGGCGGAGGCGAGGAATCCGGCGAGGGTGATGCCGATCTGGATGGTGGCCAGGAACCGGTTCGGGTCCTTGGCGAGACGGGCCAGCGTCCGGCCGGCGCGGCTGCTGCGCTCCAACCGCTGCAACTGGCTGTCCCGCAACGAGACCAGGGCCATCTCGCTGCCGGCGAAGGCGGCGTTGACGATCACCAGCACACCGACCAGGGCCAACTGGCTCCAGTAGCTCTGCACGAGCGGTTATCTCCCTCGGCCGATCCGGGTCGGCCGATGGCCGACTCGCCGGCCGGCAGCTCCGGTCGGCGTTGCCCCTCTGTGCCCCGCGAGCGCGCGCCTGAATCCTGCGAAGAAGCTGACCCCCGGTGGTTTCGGCCGGACTGCTTCGTGACCTGGGCGTCCACCGCCGCCGACCCGGACCGGGACGGGCTGCGCGCCGCGCTCGCCCGCTGGTTCGGCCGGCCCCGGGACTGACCGGACCTCAGGCCGGGGCGGGCAGGTCCAGCACGTACGCGTCGCCCTCGGGCCGGAAGCCGAGCCGGTGGTAGTAGGGGGCGACCATGCCCGGCGGGCTGACCACCCGACGAAAGCCCCGGTCGGTGAAGAGGCGGCTGCGCCGGTAGACGAACTCGCCGGGGGTGAAGTCGCGGAACGGCGGGGTGACGTAGTCCAGGTCGATCTGGGCGACCCCGCCGGCCTCGGCGTGCGACACCATCACGCCCACCACCTCGTCGGCCCGGACCACCAGGAAGGCCGAGCGGTCGGCGTCGGTCGGGTCCCAGCGGAACGCCGGATTGAACCGGGCGATGTCGGCGGCGTGCACGCGCAGCGTGTGGGCCAGGAACGCGTCGCCGGTGCCCACCTCCACCACCTGGTAGGTCTCCTCGTCGTGCCGGGTGGCCAGCAGCTTGCGCAGGTACCAGACGTTGATCACGGCGAGCACCACGTTCAGCCCGACCATGGGCCAGACGTGCACGGCGGCGTTGTAGCCGATCAGGATCAGGCAGCCGACCAGGTTGAGCGCGCGCAGCCGCAGGATGCGGGTCTGCAGCAGGGACCAGACCAGCAGCGCGGAGCCGGCCCAGCCGACGAGTTCCAGCCAGTTCACCCCGGGGAGACTAGTGGTCGCCCTGCTCAGCCGCCCCGGCGGGCAGCTCCAGCACGTACTCCTCGACCTCCGTGCCGCGGCTCGCGGCGTATCCGGAGTCCTCGCCGACCACGACGAAGCCGCACTTGCGCAGCACCGCGAGGGAGGCGGCGTTGTCCTTGGCGGCGCGGGCGTGCACCGGCCCCGGGGGCAGCTCGCGCAGCAGCGCGCGGAGCGCGGCCGTGGCGTGACCGCGGCCCCAGCGGGCCGGGTCGATCCAGTAGCTGACCTCGGTGCGCTCGCCGACCGGGAACGCGGCCACCCGCCCGACCAGCTCGCCGTCGACCTCGACGGCACGGTTGACCACCCGGTCGTCGGCGCGGATCCGCGCCCAGTGGGCGTCGAACGCGGCCCGGTCGGACGGGTCCGCCGGGCCGAACGCGGCCATCCAGGTGGCCTGCGGATCCTGCTCGTGGGCGAAGAACGCCGGCAGATCGTCGTCGCGCACCGGCCGGAGCCGCACCTCACTGGTCACGGCCCGGAACGATACGCGGCCCCACCGACACGCTCGGGACCTCCGGCCCGCGACAGGTCCCGTCCGGCCCTGCCGCGCCGGCCGCCGGCACCGCTACCAAGGAGGAGGAATGACGCAGCCGAGGAGGCCGGACCATGCCGAAGTACGTCTACGACTTCATCGAGGGTGACCGGAGCCGGGCCGACCTGCTCGGCGGCAAGGGCGCCAACCTCGCCGAGATGACCCGGCTCGGGCTGCCCGTGCCGCCCGGGTTCACCGTCACCACCGACGCCTGCCGGGCGTACCTGGCCACCGGGGCGCCGCCGGCCGGGCTGTACGAGGAGATCAACGCACACCTGCGCGAGGTCGAGGCGCGGCTGGACCGGTGGCTGGGCGACCCGCACGACCCGCTCCTGCTCGCGGTCCGCTCGGGCGGGCGGTTCTCCATGCCGGGCATGATGGAGACGATCCTGGACATCGGACTGAACGACGCCACGGTGGCCGGACTCGCCGCGCGCACCGGGGAGGAACGCTTCGCCTGGGACTCCTACCGGCGGTTGATCCAGATGTTCGGCCGGACCGTGCACGGCATCCCGGCCGAGGAGTTCGAACACGAGCTGGCGGCGGTGCGGGCCACCGCCGGGCCGGGCGGGCCGAGCGCCGGGCAGCTGCGCGACCTGGTCGACACGTACAAGAAGATCTTCGCCCGGCATGTCGGGCACGACTTCCCGCAGGCCCCGCACGAGCAGCTCTTCCTCGCCGTGCGCGCGGTGTTCTCGTCGTGGCACTCGGAGCGGGCCCGAGTCTACCGGCGGCAGGAGCGGATCCCGGACGACCTGGGCACCGCGGTCAACGTGATGGCCATGGTGTTCGGCAACCTCGGCCCCGACTCCGGGACCGGGGTGGCGTTCACCCGCGACCCGGCGACCGGCGCGCCCGGGGTGTACGGCGACTACCTGACCGACGCGCAGGGCGAGGACGTGGTGGCCGGCATCCGCAACACGGTGCCGCTGACCGAGCTGGCCCGGCTGGACCCGGCGAGCTTCCACCGGCTGCGGGAGATCATGGCGACGCTGGAGCGGCACTACCGCGACCTGTGCGACGTCGAGTTCACCATCGAGCGCGGCCGGCTGTGGATGTTGCAGACCCGGGTCGGCAAGCGCACCGCGGCGGCCGCGTTCGTGATCGCCGCGCAGCTGGCCGAGGAGGGGCTGATCACCGCCGACGAGGCGCTGACCCGGGTCACCGGGGCGCAGCTCGCCCAGCTCGCGTTCCCCGCCTTCGACCCGACCGGCGTGCCGGAGCCGCTGGCCGTCGGGGTGGGCGCCTCGCCGGGAGCGGCGGTGGGGCGGGTGGTCTTCGACTCCGCCGCCGCGGCGGCGGCCACCGGGCCGGTGATCCTGGTCCGCCCGGAGACCACCCCGGACGACCTGCCCGGCATGATCGCCGCGGCCGGGGTGCTCACCTCGCGCGGCGGCAAGACCTCGCACGCGGCCGTGGTGGCCCGGGGCATGGGCCGCACCTGCGTGTGCGGGGCCGACGCGGTGCGCATCGACGTCGAGCGCGGCGAGTTCCGCGTGGGCGACCGGGTGGTGCCGGCCGGCGAGCTGATCTCGATCGACGGCACCAGCGGGCGGATCTGGCTCGGCGAGGTGCCGGTGCAGCCGTCCCCGGTGGCCCGCTACCTGGCCGGTGAGCTGCGCCCCGAGAGCGACCCGCTGGTCGACGCCGTGCACCGCCTGCTCACGCACGCCGACGCGGTGCGGACGCTCGGGGTGCGGGCGAACGCCGACACGCCGGAGGACGCCCGCCGGGCCCGCCGCTTCGGCGCCGCCGGGATCGGGCTGTGCCGCACCGAGCACATGTTCCTCGGCGAGCGCCGGGAACTTGTCGAGCGGCTGATCCTGGCCGCGGGCCCGGCCGAGCTGCGGGCGGCGTTGGACGCGCTGCTGCCGTTGCAGCGGGCCGACTTCGTCGGGCTCCTCGCCGCGATGGACGGGCTGCCGGTCACCGTCCGGCTGCTGGACCCGCCCCTGCACGAGTTCCTGCCGCCGCTGGCCGAACTGACCGCCCGGGTGGCCCGCGCCCAGGCGCGCGGCGAGGACCCGGGACGCGACGCCACGCTGCTGGCCGCGGTGCGCCGGATGCACGAGGCGAACCCGATGCTCGGGCTGCGCGGCGTCCGGCTCGGACTGGTGGTGCCGGGGCTGTTCGCCATGCAGGTACGGGCGTTGGCGGAGGCGGCCGCGCAGCGGCTGCGGGCCGGCGGCGACCCGCGCCCGGAGATCATGGTCCCGCTGGTGGGGGACGTGCGGGAACTCGCCGCGGTGCGGGACGAGGCGCGCCGCGTGCTGGCCGAGGTCGACGGCGCACCGGAGATCCCGATCGGCACCATGGTCGAGACGCCCCGGGCGGCGCTGACCGCCGGGGAGATCGCCGGCGAGGCGAGCTTCTTCTCCTTCGGCACCAACGACCTGACGCAGACCACCTGGGCGTTCTCCCGGGACGACGTGGAGGGGTCGTTCTTCCCCGCGTACCTGGCCCGGGGCATCTTCGACGTGTCGCCGTTCGAGAGCGTCGACACCGCCGGCGTCGGGCGGCTGGTCCGGCTCGCGGTCGCCGAGGGCCGGGCGGCGCGGCCGGAGCTGACCGTCGGCGTCTGCGGCGAGCACGGCGGCGACCCCGACTCGATCGCGTTCTTCGCCGCGGCCGGACTCGACTACGTCTCCTGCTCGCCGTACCGGGTGCCGGTGGCGCGGCTGGCCGCCGGCCGGGCCGCGGTCGAGGCCGGCACCGACAACTCCGACTCCCGCTAGGAGGGCAGTGTCATGACCGCCATCTTCAACCCCACCGGACTGGCCACCGTTCCCCCGGTCCCCCGACCCGCCCCGCCGGCCGCGGACCCGGCGCCCGCCGCCCCCGAGCCGGT